>JAUNIV010000167.1 GCA_030523385.1 Bacteroidales bacterium
TTCCCGCAGATGCGCCCCGAAAAGGTAACTCCCAAAGATGCTCCGGCCAAATATACGGCATTGGGCATAGGCGAAGAGTGGGTGCCGGTTATCCAAAAAGCAGGATACAACTTAGTGAGCGACATGAAGGAAGTCAATCCGCAGAAGCTACACATGGACGTATGTGGCATCAACAAGAAATATAAATTGGGACTGGCCAATCCGACAGTGGACGAAGTAGCTGCATGGATTGCAAAAATAGAAAATTAAGAATTGACAATTGACAAAAAACAATTGACAATTAAAGAGAATAAAGATGAAATTGCCCGGTAAAATAGCGATAATGGGTGGTGGCAGTTGGGCCACGGCTATTGCAAAAATAGTGCTGGCTCAAACTGAAACGATTAACTGGTATATGCGCCGAGACGACCGAATAGAAGATTTCAAACGTCTGGGCCATAATCCGGCTTATCTGACCAGCGTGCGCTTTGACATCAAGCACATCAATTTTTCATCAGATATAAATAAGGTGGTAAAGGAGTCGGATACGCTGATATTCGTCACTCCGTCACCTTATTTGAAAAGCCACCTGAAAAAGCTGAAGACCAAGATAAAGGACAAGTTCATTGTCACAGCCATCAAAGGTATCGTCCCCGACGAGAATTTGATTGTTTCCGATTATTTCCATAAAGTATATGGTGTGCCCGAAGAAAACATAGCTGTCATAGCCGGGCCATGCCATGCCGAGGAAGTGGCTTTGGAACGTCTTTCCTACCTTACCATCGGTTGCAAGGATATTGACAAGGCTAAAGTTTTCTCCAGACAACTGGCAGGACATTACATCAAGACATCCGTAAGCCAGGATGTGGCAGGCATCGAATATGCTTCCGTACTGAAAAACATCTATGCCATAGCTGCCGGAATCTGTAGCGGACTTAAATATGGCGACAACTTCCAGGCGGTACTCATATCAAACGCCATACAGGAAATGAACCGGTTTCTGAATACCGTATATCCCGTGCAACGCTCCATAGACGATTCTGTTTATTTAGGTGACTTGCTGGTGACCGCCTACTCCAATTTCAGCCGCAACCGCGTGTTCGGAACCATGATAGGCAAAGGTTATTCCGTGAAAAGCGCACAGATAGAAATGGAAATGATAGCCGAAGGATATTACGGGACAAAGTGTATCAAGGAGCTGAACAAGCACCTGCACGTGAACATGCCTATCGTAGATGCCGTGTACAACATTTTGTACGAACGCATCTCGCCCATGATTGAGATAAAATTATTAACTGATTCACTCAGATAAACTATCAGATACAATGAAAAATATTAGTTTAAACATCGACAAAGTGGCCGGTTTCGTATCAAAAGAAACAATCGCCGCTTACGAACCTCAGGTAAAAGCCTGCATGGAAACACTGGAAAACGGTAGTGGTAAAGGTAATGACTTCTTAGGCTGGTTGCACTTGCCTTCGTCAATCACAGCCGAACACCTGGCAGACCTGAAAGCTGCTGCACAGGTCCTGCGCGACAACTGCGAAGTAGTGGTAGTGGCAGGTATCGGTGGCAGTTACCTCGGAGCACGCGCCGTAATCGAGGCATTGTCCAACAGCTTCCAATGGCTGAAAACGGAACAGAATGGTCCCGTCATCGTCTTTGCAGGACACAACATCGGCGAAGACTACTTGTTTGAGTTGACCGAATACCTGAAAGGAAAGAAGTTCGGTGTGATTAATATTTCCAAATCAGGTACAACTACGGAAACCGCGCTGGCATTCCGCTTGCTGAAAAAACAGTGCGAAGACCAGTTGGGCAAAGAAATGGCCCAGAAAGTGATAGTAGCTGTCACGGATGCCAAGAAGGGTGCAGCCCGCGTCACTGCCGATAAGGAAGGCTACAAGACGTTCGTCATCCCCGACAACGTAGGCGGTCGCTTCTCTGTACTGACTCCCGTAGGCTTGCTGCCCATTGCCGTTGCAGGCTTCGACATCGAAAAGCTGGTGGAAGGCGCACGCACCATGGAAACCGTTTGCGGTTCTGCTACCCCGTTTGCCGAAAACCCGGCTGCCGTGTATGCCGCTACCCGCAATGAGCTTTACAAGAACGGCAAGAAGATTGAAATTCTGGTGAACTTCAACCCCAAACTGCACTACATGAACGAATGGTGGAAGCAGCTGTATGGCGAATCGGAAGGTAAGGACGGCAAGGGTATCTATCCGTCGGCCGTAGATTTCTCTACCGACCTGCACTCTATGGGTCAGTGGATTCAGGAAGGCGAACGCACCATCTTCGAAACGGTCATCTCTGTGGAAAGCCCGGAACACACACTCCGTGTACCTTCTGACGAAGAAAACTTGGACGGACTGAACTTCTTGGCCGGCAAGCGCGTAGATGAAGTCAACAAGATGGCCGAACTGGGTACTCAGCTGGCACACGTAGATGGCGGCGTGCCCAATCTTCGCCTGGTTGTCCCCGAACTGAATGAATATTACTTAGGACAGGTAATCTACTTCTTCGAGAAGGCATGCGGCATCAGCGGCTACCTGCTGGAAGTAAACCCGTTCAACCAGCCGGGTGTAGAAGCATACAAGAAGAACATGTTTGCCCTGCTGAACAAGCCCGGTTACGAAGCAGAATCAAAGGCTATCCAGGCCAGACTGTAAGAAAAAAGATGTAAGATAAGTATATCTTTGAGGGAATATTAAAGACATTGCATGACCACTGGGTGATTCATGAAGCCTTTGATATTCCCTCCATAGTTTTTATATTATATGTTTAGAGAAACAATTAATGACTACCTCCAAAGCCACGGCTATGATGCCATCCGCCTGAAAGCCGTGCTGTTCGATATGGATGGCGTATTATTCGACTCCATGCCCAATCATGCCGAATCGTGGCACAAAGTGATGGAGCGTTTCGGTTTTGGCCTCAGCCGTGAAGAGGCTTACATGCACGAAGGCCGCACCGGTGCGGCCACCATCAACATCGTAAGCCGGCGTGAACGCGGATGCGATGCCACCGAAGAAGAAATCAAAGAAATCTATCGGGCAAAGACGGAAGAATTTAACAAATGTCCGAAAGCAGAACGCATGCCCGGAGCATTGGAAGTGCTGAGAAAAATAAAGTCGGAAGGTCTCACCCCTATGGTTGTGACCGGCTCGGGACAAACCTCCCTGTTAGACAGGCTGAACCATAACTTCCCCGACATATTCAAAGAAGAACTGATGGTTACGGCTTTCGATGTGAAATACGGAAAACCCAATCCGGAGCCCTATCTGATGGCACTGAAGAAAGGAGGGTTTAAAGCCAACGAAGCGTTGGTGGTGGAGAATGCTCCTTTGGGAGTGCAGGCAGGAGTGGCGGCAGGCATATTCACCATTGCCGTAAACACCGGGCCTCTGCCCGACAAAATCTTGCTGGATGCCGGAGCCAACGTATTGTTTCATTCCATGCCTGACTTCAACGAGAATTGGGAAAAACTACATGCTTCTCTCACGCATGTATCTGCATAAGCCAATGCATATATCTTCATGAGGCCACGAAGATATCTTCCCCTGCCTGCGCATATATCTTCGTGGAGCTTCGCAAATATATGCGTGAAATCTTACCAATTGCCATTCTCAGCTTTGCTCCGAACGGCAATTGGTTTTCTGTTCTTTATCATTCAAACAACTTGCTGCGCGACAACATGCACGCACCGATAATACCCGCCTTTTCTTTCAGCTTGGATTCTACGATGACAGAATCGCGGTTCATCAAGTTCAAGGTGTACTTGCGAATGGCAGTGGTGATGGGTTGCGTCAGGTAATCGCCTGTACGGGAAAGGGCACCACCGATAATAACCAGTTCCGGATTGAAGATATTAATCAGTCCGGCCACATGCCTGCCCAACTTGACTCCTATTTCTTCTACCAACTCAATGCAAAGCAAGTCTTCCTTATTTACAGCATCAATAATGTCATCCAGCGTCAGCTCATCCAAGTTAGGCCGGAACTGAGAGATGATAGAACTTTCTCCATTATGAATATGTTCCAACAGAATGCGGTGCAAAGCCGAACCGGAGACTTCTGTTTCCACACATCCCTTCTTGCCACAGTGGCAGATAATCTCGTTGTCATAACCATAGTTATGGCCAAACTCACCGGAAAAGCCGGATTTGCCTTTATAAACTCTTCCATCGATAATGATGCCCATGCCAAGTCCCCAACTGACATTGATAAAGATTATATTCTTCTCACCTTTTACCACACCTTGTATGTATTCACCATATACCATGGCACGGGTGTCATTGTCTATGGATACACGGTAGCCACCCAACTTTTCTGAAAGGATATCCGTCAACGGACGTTCGTCAAAGTTAAAGATGCTATAACTATACCCCAAATCAGGGTTCACCCGCCCAGACAAGTTTACATTGATATTCAGAATTTTGTCTTTCTTTATATTCACCTTCTGAATGAATTGCCGCACTATCTTGCACAATTCGTCCAAACTCTCCGGCGTATTTTTGGCCCTGAAAGGGACTCCCATTTTCAGCTGAACCACATCTCCCTTGAAGTTTATCAGCCCCAGATTTACGGAAAAGTGACGCACTTCCACCCCGATAAAATATCCGGATTCCGGATTCAGTCCATACAGGCTGGGGTGTCTTCCTCCGCTGGTTTCCAGCTTTCCATAGTCATTAATATACCCTTCTTCACACATTTCATCGATGAATTTGGTGATTGTCGGCACACTCAAATCCATCTCCTTCGCTAAGTCTGTAATTGTAGAGCTACCATTATAAATGTAATGAGTGATGATTTTCTTCTTCATCACAGCCATCTTCGAGCCCTTTTCGATCTCTTTCAATAAATTCTCACTCATAATAAAATAATCTGTTAAACTCCACAAATATAGTTATTTTTTTATCAATAACAAACCCATTTTAATAGATTTTTCAGAATTACACCTTTTAAAACAAGAAATAACATCTCATTTAGGACATTATCTTATAACCTGACACTACATCAAAAAAGCCATCCGAAGGCAATACGGATATTATTTTTACTAAAAAAGAGATTCTTAATAAATAAATTTAATTTTCTCTTGATATTTCAATAAATCATTTCTATATTTGCAACCAATAAGAGTAAGTATTAAAATATTAATTTTCAAATAAATTAAAGACTATGGAAAAGATTCACGGACTTATCGATGCCCCATTTACTCCATTCTACGAAAACGGAGAAGTGAACTATGAACCCATTGAAGCATATTGCCAACTGCTGGTGAGAAACGGACTTCAAGGTGTATTTATCAACGGATCATCCGGTGAGGGTTACATGCTCACGGAAGAAGAACGCATGAAGCTGGCCGAACGCTGGATAGAGGTTGCCCCTAAGGGATTTAAGGTAATTGTACACGTAGGAAGCACTTGTGTGAAGTCAAGCAGACGATTGGCCGAACACGCACAGAAGATTGGCGCATGGGGCATAGGAGCCATGGCACCTCCCTTCCCGAAAGTAGGACGCATAGAAGAGTTGGTGAAATATTGCGAAGAAATAGCTTGCGGCGCTCCCGAATTGCCTTTCTATTTCTACCACATCCCTGCTTTCAACGGTGCATTCCTTTCCATGGTGGCATTCTTGGAAGCTGTGGACGGACGTATCCCCAACTTTGCCGGCATCAAATATACCTTTGAAAGTCTGTATGAATACAACCAGTGCCGCCTCTACAAGAACGGCAAGTTCGACATGTTGCACGGTCAGGATGAGACCATTCTTCCCTGTCTGGCCATGGGCGGAGCACAAGGCGGCATAGGCGGTACTACCAATTATAATGGTAAGGAACTGGTAGGAATCATCGAAGCATGGAAAGCAGGCGACCTGGAATTGGCACGCGAACGCCAGAACTTTGCACAAGAAGTAATCAATGTCATCTGCCACTACAGAGGCAACATCGTGGGCGGAAAACGCATCATGAAGCTGATAGGGCTCGACTTGGGCAAGAACCGCACACCGTTCCAGAACATGACAGACGAAGAAGAGGCTGCCATGAAAGCTGAATTGGAAGCTATCAACTTCTTTGAAAGATGCAACAAGTAAATGAAGAATGAAGAATTAAGAA
>JAUNIV010000168.1 GCA_030523385.1 Bacteroidales bacterium
AATACCTTGCCGAGGTGGAGGCACGTATCGACACCTTCCTCGTGCATCATCCTTATCTCCAGCGCAAGGACGTGCCCGCTGAGATGGTGACGGCAAGCGGTTCGGGACTTGACCCCGACATCACCCCGCAGTGCGCCCGTGTGCAAGTGCGCCGGGTGGCGGCAGCCCGTGGCATGAGCATCGGGCAGGTAGAGCAGATTGTGGAGAGCGTGACACAAAAGCCCCTGCTCGGCTTGTTCGGAACATCAAAGATTAACGTGCTGAAACTGAACATTGCCTTGGACGAGGCAAGACAAGTGGCAAAGTGATTTTACAAAAAAGTACAACCATAAAAAAGCATGATAATGAAAACCATATTCAAAACGCCAATCCTTGCTTTGGGATTGGCAATGCTCATGACTGTGACGGCAAATGCACAAGACAAACTGGAAGTACATGGCAAGGCAGACTTCGTAAGCAACTACGTATGGCGTGGCTTTGACCAGAACTCCGGCTTTTCCGTGCAACCGTCGCTCACGTTGGCCTATAAGGGCTTCTCCCTCAGCGCATGGGGCAGCGAGAGCCTGACCGATGGCGACGGTGCAAAAGAGTTTGACGTGAATTTAAGCTATACATGGAAAGGCTTGACGCTTACAGCAAGCGACCTGTGGTGGGGCGGTAAGCACACATCTTACGGCTACTACGAAGGCAAGGGTGGTAACGTGGACAACGGACATCATCTTGAGGTTACGGCAGCCTACAACTTCGGCGACGGCTTCCCGCTTACCCTCAGCTGGTCGTCATGGCTTGCCGGAGGTGATGCGGAGAACAACGATGGCGACCGCTGCTATTCCACATACATCAACGCCTCATACAATATCAGCCTGCCTTACGACGTGACGCTCACCCCGGCAGTGGGCTTCACGCCGTGGAACGGCTACTACTCGCAAAGTAATGGTACGGCCAACGCCTGCTTCACCGACTTGTCGCTGAAAGCATCGAAAGACATCAAGGTTACGAAGGATTTTTCCATACCGGTATATATGCAGGCGATAGTGAACCCGACGAACGACAAGGATAACACCTTTCTCATAGCTGGTTTTAACCTCGGCTTCTGACATCGCAAATATAATCCATTATTAAACAGCCCGTAAGTCAAAATGATTTGCGGGCTGTTTGTAAGGAAAGACAAACAAATGAATTTACATATCAAAGAAATAAGATACCCTCGCACACTGATTGCCGCAGGCTACGTGATGATGTGCTTGCTGGCAGTCGGCATCATGTACCTGTGGTTTTATGAATGGAGGGAACTTGAAACGTTGGAAGCGGAAAACAGACGGATAAACGGTTTCCGTCAAGAGGTGCATCATGTTTACGGGGAAATGACCGGGCTTTCTCTTTTGGGCGAAAGCGTGTTGGAGTGGGATGATGATGATTTGGGACATTACCATGTCCTGCGCATGGTTGTGGATAGTCTGCTCTACCGTTTCAAGACCGCTTATCCGGCGGAACGGATAGACAGTGTGCGTCATTTGTTAGAAAGCAAGGAAATTTTGCTCCGTGCCATCGTAGAAGTGCTGGACGAACAGGAAAGTTTGAACCGTAGGATTGCCGAGCGTGTGCCCGTCATTGCGGCAAAAAGCGCACAGGAACAGCCGAAGAAGCCGAAGCGCAAAGGCTTCTTAGGCTTGTTCCGCAAGAAAGAAAATCCGAAGCCGACCGTTACGACCACCATGCTTCATACGCTGAACAGCAAGGAGATTGCGCAACAACAAGCGCAAAGCCGCCTCTTGTCGGAACATGCCGACAGCCTCGCCATACGCAACAGCGAATTGAACAGGCAACTGCAATCGCTCATCGGGCAGATGGACAGGAAAGTTGAACATGACCTGCAACAGCGAGAAGCCGAGATAACCGCCATGCGTGAACGCTCATTCCTGCAAATCGGCAGTCTGACAGGTTTTATCTTTCTTCTTTTGGTTGTGTCATATATCATCATCCACAGGGATATACAACGCATAAGGCGGTATAAGGCAAAGACCGTCAATCTGATAAGGCAACTCCATGAATCGGATATGCAGAATAGGGAACTGATTTCCTCTCGTAAGAAAGCCATGTACACCATTACCCACGAACTGCGCACACCACTGACAGCCATACACGGCTATGCGGAACTGATGCAAGGACATGGCACGGATAGTACAAGTCGTTATGCGGAGAGCATCTTATTGGCATCCGACAGGATGATTACAATGTTGAATATGTTGCTCGACTTCTTCCGATTAGACAGCGGAAAGGAGGTTGTGAATGCCGTTCCGTTTCGATTGCAGGGCGTGGCAGACACTCTATCGGCGGAATTTACTTCATTGGCTGAAGCAAAAGACTTGTGTCTTACGGTAGAATGTTGTAATGATGTTATCCTGATAGATGACAAGGAGCGCATCATGCAGGTTTGCGGAAACCTTTTATCCAATGCTATCAAATTCACACAAATCGGAAGTGTATCACTTCGCATGGACTATAACGGCAGTGTCCTTTCTGTTGTGGTGGAAGATACAGGCAGCGGAATGAGTGAAGAAGAACAACAACGTGTGTTCGGTGCATTTGAACGGCTCTCCAATGCAGCTACACAGGATGGTTTCGGATTAGGCTTGTCGATTGTAAAACGTATTGTGGATATGTTGGACGGTACCATTCGATTGGATAGCAAGAAAGGTCTGGGCAGTCGTTTCACGATAGAAATACCCATGCAAACCGCTGATATTGCTGTCATCGAAGAGAAAGAAGTACAAGAACAATATCAAGAGCCGGACTTTGAACGTGCCTATTCAGTCATTATGTTGGATGACAACGACATTCTTCTTTCGATGGCAAGGGATATGTATGCCCATTACGGCATCCATTGCGAGATATGCACCAATACGGGCGACCTCATGGAAGCCATACGGAGTGAAAATTATGACCTGCTGATTACCGACTTGAAAATGCCGGACACGAACGGTTACGAGGTATTGGAACTTCTCCGTTCATCGGACATTGGCAACTCGAAGACGATACCCGTGGTAGTCGCCACAGCATCGGGGAGCTGTACCGAAGAGGAACTGCTGGCGTATGGCTTTTCTGCCTGTCTATTCAAACCGTTCGGTCTGTCGGAACTGATGGCGGTGTCGGAGAAAAGCCTTTCCTCTTTGCAATCTTCCAAGGATGAATACCCCGACCTAACTTCTTTGTTGGCGTATGGCGACAAGGCAACTATTCTCAACAAGCTGATAACCGAGACGGATAAGGACATGCAAGCCATCAGCGATGCCAGAGAGCGGTGTGACCGCAAAGAATTGAATATGCAGGTACACCGTTTACGCAGTTCATGGGCAGTAATCCGTGCGGACAAACCGCTATGGGAACTGCATCGACTTCTGCATTCTGACACGGAATGTTCCGATAACGAGATTCAACACGCCGTGAATGCAGTATTGGCAATGGGTAACAGAATTGTGGAACAGGCTAAAAGACGAAAGGAGGACGGATTATGAAGGTAATTGTAGTAGAAGACAATCCCATTTATAACGATTATGTCTGCAACTTCTTGAAGAAAGGCGGCTTCGAAACCGTGCAGGCGTATCGGCTTTCTACCGCCAAGAAATTGCTGGCAAAGGCAGAGGAAAATGATACTGTGCTTGCCGACTTGCGTCTGCCTGATGGTGAGGGCATTGACCTCTTACGTTGGATGCGCAAGGAAGGAAAGCCGCAGCCGTTCATTATCATGACCGACTACGCCGAGGTACATACGGCGGTGGAAAGCATGAAACTCGGCTCTGCCGACTATATTCCCAAACGGTTGGTGGAGGATAAACTCGTTCCGCTCATCCACTCCATACACAAAGCACAGGAACAGAAAAGGAACAAACAAGTCCCGATATTTGTCCGGCAAGGTGCGGCATATCAGGAAATCAAGCGGCGTGTCCGGTTGGTTGCGCCCACCCGTATGAGCGTACTGATATTAGGCGAAAACGGCACGGGCAAGGAGCATATCGCCCAACACATCCACACACAGAGTAAACGAGCTGACAAACTTTTCGTGGCTGTGGATTGCGGCTCATTATCCCCAACGTTGGCACAATCCGCTTTCTTCGGACATGCCAAAGGAGCATTTACGGGAGCGGACGCAAACCAAATCGGCTACTTTCAAGAAGCCGAGGGCGGCATGCTGTTCCTTGACGAAGTGGGCAACCTCCCGATGGAAACCCAGCAGATGCTTTTGCGAGCCATACAGGAACGCCGTTACCGTCCTATCGGGGCAAAGGAAGACAAGACCGCAGACGTGCGCATCGTTGCGGCAACCAACGAGGACTTGCAAAAGGCAGTCGCCGAAAAGCGTTTCCGCGAAGACTTGCTCTATCGTCTGAAAGAGTACACGATAACCGTACCGTCTTTGCGTGACTGCCAAGAGGACATCATGCCGTTAGCGGAGTTCTTCCTTGAACTTGCAAACAAGGATTTGGAACGTAACATCAAAGGCTTCAGTACATCGGCGCGGAAAGCCCTGCTGACCCATCCGTGGCCGGGCAACGTGCGCGAACTGAAACTGAAGATACAGGTGGCTGTCTTACACACGGAAGCCGATATGATAGCCAAAGAAGATTTGGAATTAGGTAGTGACGAACCATTACCATCCTCTCCTGTCAGTTTTTCCCTGCGTAACGAAGCAGAAGACAAAGAGCGGATTTTACGCGCCTTGAAGCAGGCGAACGGAAACAGAAAGGTTGCCGCCAAACTGCTTGGAATAGGACGCTCAACGCTGTACAGTAAGTTGGAAGAGTACGGGGTGAAATATAAATTCCGGCAATCGTAGGTAAGCGGCCATATTAAGAGAAGAAGAAAAAAAAGAAAGAATCCTTTCGTAAACGGGAAATTCATCCTCTATAAAAGTTTGTATTTCAAAAAATAATGTTACCTTTGCATTTGAAGCCAGCGTTCTTTTGATTTAATGCAAAACGAGGTAAGATATGGAACTTCGCTCGTTTCCAAGTCGTTAGCAGTCAAGCGCAAATTCTTTGTAACTTATTTATTTTCAGCAAGGAAGAAGAATGGATATGTCTTCTGGTATGATAGGTGATTTTCTTGGTGATACCTGCGGCTTTAGTCCATTTTGCCAGCACCTTGTTTATGTTAGGTTCTGCAATCAGTCCGTCAAATACCTTGCCGTCATCTGGGGCATCGCCACGTTCCGGCAGCCATTTCATCGCCTGTAAGGAAAGAGGAAGGAATATCGGGGTGGTAGTTTTTTTCATCACTACCGAAGTGCGCCACTGTTCGCCATCTTTGGAAAGGTCACACCAACGGAGCGCATAGACATCGCTAAGTCTCAATCCGCAGTAGCAGGCGAAAAGATAAGCACGTTTCACATCCTCTCTCGGACATTCCGTCGCTATAAGGGTCTTTATCTCGTCCACGGTAAGGAATTCTCGCTTGCTCTCCGGCACCTTGATACGCTCGGTCGGGGTAAGCGACATGAACGGGTTTTCGGGAATGATGTCAGCCCTGACCGCCGCGTTCAATGCCGTGCTGAAGTAGCCGACATAATCCGACATGCTTTTAGGGCTCAGCGGATTGCCCCATGTGGTTTTGTACCCGGACTGAAGCCAGCGGATGAAAGCGACACAAAAATCCTTGTCTATGTCACCCATTCGCACCTTGTTCTTTCCTATATAAGTGGAAATGAGGTTAGACACCGTACCCAACAGTTTCACGCCTCTAACGCCCCTGCGCTTCTGTTCCTCGTAGAATGTCCGCATCCAGTCCGACAGCAGCATCTTTGACCTGCCTGACGTGTTCTTCAGTCCGGCCTTGTTGTTGGTCAGCTCGATTATCCGTTTGGACTTGATTGTCTCCACCGCCGCCAATGTTGCCCTGTTCTGCTCCTTGACACGGGCGTTGATTTCTGGAAGGCGGTAGAGCTTCAGGAACTCGTACTGCCTCTTGCCGTCCACATAGATGTCAAGATAGTATGACTCGGAACCGTTCGCAAGTTTCTTGGTGCGCACTTTCACCGGTTCCTTCAGTTTTGTCTTTTTGCCGTTT
>JAUNIV010000169.1 GCA_030523385.1 Bacteroidales bacterium
CCGACAGTAACGAAGAATTTATTAATAATAAATGTATTGTGTTTTTTTGGCGCAGTGGTGGCCAATAAGTATGGCATGGACTTGAATGACTTGCTGGGCTTGCATTTCTTTATGGCATCCGATTTTAATCCGGCACAGCTTATTACTTATATGTTCATGCACGGTGGTTTCGAACATATTCTTTTCAATATGATTGCCTTATGGATGTTTGGCAGTTCGCTGGAGTTTATCTGGGGGCCGAAGAAATTCCTGCTTTATTATATGATTTGCGGCATAGGGGCAGGATTGGTGCAGGAAATGGTGCAGTATGTGCATTATGCCACCGAACTTTCTCATTACGGGAGCGTTAATACAGGTGTAGCCATTATTCCGATGGAAGAGTATCTGAATCTGATGACTACGGTGGGAGCTTCGGGTGCCATATACGGTATTTTGCTGGCTTTTGGTATGTCTTTCCCCAATAGCCAGATGTATGTTTTCCCCATACCTTTTCCCATCAAGTCAAAGTTCTTTGTGATAGGTTATGCTGTGTTGGAGCTGTTCTTGGGGCTTGGTGCATCGGGAGACGGTATTGCCCATTTTGCACATTTGGGTGGAATGGTGTTTGGTTTGATATTAATAATGTATTGGAAAAAGAAGAATAGAAACAATGGGCAGTTTTATCAATGATTTGAAATCGGGTTTCAACCGGGGCAATATATATATACAATTTATATATATTAATGTAGGGGTGTTCGTGGTGACTTCGTTGCTGGGCATTCTGTGGATGTTGTTCAATCGCGACGGAGCTTTTGTGCTGCAATATCTGGAACTGCCGGCATGGACGGAGCGTTTTATCCGCCAGCCGTGGTCGTTGTTCACCTATATGTTCATGCATGCAGGAGTGTTGCATTTACTCTTCAATATGTTATGGCTCTATTGGTTCGGCCAAATGTTTCTTTCCCTTTTCTCGGCTAAGCATTTTCGCGGGCTTTATTTGCTGGGCGGCATTTGTGGTGGTTTGCTCTATATGTTGGCCTACAATGTATTCCCTTATTTCTCCGGCTCCATGTATTATTCTTACCTGCTGGGAGCTTCGGCCTCTGTGTTGGCTATCGTAGTGGCTACCGCTGTGAGAGCGCCTGAGTATCAGGTGAACTTTATGTTCATAGGGACCGTGCGGTTGAAATATGTGGCCTTGTTCATGGTGCTTACCGACCTGATGTTTATGACATCGGGCAATGCCGGCGGACATATAGCCCACTTGGGCGGCGCTTTGGCAGGATGGTGGTTCGCCTCCGGATTGTCCCGCGGACATGATGCTACGGCATGGATCAATAAGTGCCTGGACGGACTGACCATACGCCGTAAACCGAAACGTCCTAAGATGGAAGTACATTATGGCGACAAGGCGAAGGATTATGATTACAATGCCCGTAAGAAGGAGCAGAGTGAAGAAGTGGACCGTATCTTGGATAAGCTGAAAAAGTCCGGGTATAACAGCCTGACGACAGAAGAGAAGAAAAAACTGTTTGATGCCAGTAAGAGATAAAGGAATATGAAATTTATAGGCCGTTTTTTGGGATGGATATTGTTGGCTGTCAATCTGTGTATGGTGGCAGCGATGGCAATCTGTGCTTACAGCCCTTATGTGAGCCCTGTAAATCATCCGGTATGGTCGTGTGCCGGGTTGGCTTTCCCTGCTTTCCTTATAATAAATGTGTTGTTCCTGCTTTTCTGGTTGGTGATTTATCGTAAGTATGCCCTGCTGCCTTTGCTGGGACTGATAGGCTGTAGCGGAGCCATTCGCACATACTTGCCTCTCAATCCGTTTGCTTCGAGTGTGCCGGAAGGTGCTTTCAAAGTGCTTTCCTATAATACAATGGGGTTTGAACATGGTCGTCCTCATACGGCGGAAACTCCTAATCCGGTGCTGGAATATCTTAGAAACAGTGGGGCAGATGTTATTTGCCTGCAAGAATATATAGTGGGCGGAAAGCTGCAAAAGAAAGATGTGGATTATGCATTGAGGGATTATCCTTATAACCATTATTATCAAATATCGGGTCTCAATGGTTTGGGATGTTATTCTCGTTTCCCGATACTTTCGGCAGAAAGAGTGAAGTACGAAAGCGCAGGTAATGCTTCTGTGGCTTATACGTTGTTGGTGGACGGCGATACACTGCTGGTTGTCAATAATCATTTGGAATCCAATAAGCTTACGGCGGAAGACAAAGAAGTCTATCGGGGTATGATGAAAGATCCCGATAAGCAAAAGGTTTCTCGAGGATCTCGTCAGCTTATCCGGAAATTGGCAGAAGCATCGGCCATTCGCTCTGTGCAAGCCGATTCGATAGCCCGTCTGATAGCAGACTATCAAGGACATGGGGTGATAGTGTGTGGCGACTTCAATGATTCACCTCTTTCTTACGCTCATAGGGTGATAGGAGAAAATCTGAATGATGCTTTTGTGCAGTCCGGCAATGGCTTTGGCATTTCTTATAACCAAAATCGGTTCTATTTCCGCATAGACCATATCCTGTTGAGCAAGAATTTAAAGGCATACCAATGTACGGTAGACAATACGATAAAGAGTTCGGATCATTATCCCATTTGGTGTTACGTGTCAAAGAAATGATTTTGTAAAGAAACTTTCTTGACTGCCCCTTGGCTTTTAACGATAGCCTTTAGAGGATTCCCCCGTATGGCGGACAAAGGAGGAAATCTACCTTCGCGGGAAGAAGAAATGAGATGAAATACACTATGAAATAGAATAATTTAGGCTGCAAAGTGACCTTTTGCAGCCTTTTTTCTCTTTTGGAATTTAAATATTTGCCTTTCATACCGTGAGAATGTGAAAAAAAAACTATATTTGCAACCTTGTAAAAACCAAGAATTAATCAAAAAATAAAAATAATAAATTTCAAAGTAACATGCAAAACAAAGGATTTGTAAAGGTTTTTGCGGTATTACTCGCCCTTGTATGTGTGTTTTATCTTTCGTTCTCTTTTGTGACCCGCCATCACATGAACAAGGCGGCACAAGACCCGAAGGGTGAAGCGCATTACCTTGATTCTATGCAGAATGAAAAAGTCTGGCTGGGGAGTTATACGCTGAAACAGTGTCGTGAGATGGAGATTGGTTTAGGTCTGGACCTGAAAGGTGGTATGAACGTAATCCTTGAAGTTTCTGTACCGGATGTCGTGAAAGCATTGGCCGATAACAAGACCGATGAAGCTTTCAACAAGGCCGTGGCAGAAGCATCCAAGCAGTCCATCACCAGTCAGGATGACTTTATCACTCTGTTCGTTAAAGAGTATAAGAGACAGGCTCCCGAAGGTAAGCTGGCCGAGTTGTTCGCTACCCAGCAGCTGAAGGACAAGGTGAACACCCGCAGCACAGATGCCGAAGTAGAAAAGGTATTGCGCGAAGAAGTGAAAGCTGCCATCGATAATTCTTATAATGTGTTGCGTACCCGTATCGACCGCTTTGGTGTGGTTCAGCCCAACATCCAAGCATTGGAAGGCAAGATGGGACGTATCATGGTGGAACTGCCGGGAATCAAGGAACCCGAACGTGTAAGAAAACTGTTGCAGGGTTCTGCCAATCTGGAGTTCTGGGAAACTTATAATGCAACCGAGATTGTTCCTTATTTATCTTCTGTAGATAACAGACTGCGCGACATCTTGGCTGTAGAAAACGGAACCGCTACAGCTGATACGGTAGCTGCTGAAGCTCCTGTAGCTGAAGCTGCTGTTTCTGCTACCGACAGTCTGGCTGCTGCCCTGAAGGGAGAAACTGCCAATAACTCTGCTGCCATCGAACAGATGAAGAAAGACCACCCGTTGGCTTCCATTCTTCAGCTGAACCCGAATGGCTACGGATGTGTGGTAGGATATGCCGACTATCAGGATACAGCACAGGTAAACAAGTATCTTGCCATGAAGGAAGTGCAGGAAATGCTTCCGAAGGAACTTCGTTTGAAGTGGGGCGTAAAAGCTGCTGATTTCGACAAGCAAGGACGTATCTTTGAACTGTATGCCATCAAGGCAACCGAACGTAACGGTCGTGCTCCGTTGGAAGGCGACGTAATCACTGATGCCAAAGACGAATATGACAACTTCGGCAAACCTTGTGTAAGTATGTCGATGAATACAGACGGTTCACGTCGTTGGGCTGTGCTGACCAAGAATAATGTAGGAAAAGCCATTGCCATCGTATTGGATGGTTATGTATATAGCGCTCCGAATGTAAACGGTGAAATTACCGGTGGTAATTCTCAGATTACCGGTAACTTTACTCCGGAAGTAACCAAAGACTTGGCCAACGTGTTGAAGTCCGGTAAGATGCCTGCTCCTGCCCGCATCGTACAGGAAGACATCGTAGGTCCGTCATTGGGACAGGAATCTATCAATCAGGGTATCGTTTCATTCATTGTGGCTTTGATTCTGCTGATGATTTACATGTGCGCCATGTACGGACTCATTCCGGGTATGGTGGCCAACTGTGCTTTGATTATCAACTTCTTCTTTACTTTGGGTATTCTTACCTCCTTCCAAGCAGCATTGACTATGTCCGGTATCGCCGGTATGGTGCTGTCATTGGGTATGGCGGTGGATGCCAACGTGTTGATTTACGAACGTACCAAGGAAGAGCTGAAAGCCGGCAAGACTGTGAAAGCAGCTTTGGCTGACGGTTACTCCAATGCCTTCTCGGCTATCTTCGACTCTAACTTGACTTCTATCATTACCGGTATCATCCTGTTCTACTTCGGTACAGGTCCTATCCGTGGTTTTGCCACTACCTTGATTATCGGTATTCTTTGCTCATTCTTCACTGCCGTGTTCCTGACTCGTATCGTGTATGAACACTTCATGAACAAGGACAAGTGGTTAGGACTTACCTTCACGACTGGTATCTCCAAGAATCTGATGCAGAATGTAAACTATAACTTCATGGGTTCTATGAAGCGTTCGTTTACAGTGTTCGGTGCTATCATCGCTATCTGCATCGTTTCATTCTTTGTACGCGGATTGGCACAGAGCATCGACTTCACCGGTGGACGTAACTTCGTTGTTCAGTTTGAGCAACAGGTAGAACCGGAAACTGTGCGCGACCTGTTGAAGCAGAAGATTACGAACGATAATGTACAGGCTATCGCATTGGGTACAGACAAGAAGACTATCCGTATCACTACCAACTACCGTATCACGGAAGATTCTCCGACGATCGACTCTGAAATCGAAGAATTCTTGTATCAGTCATTGAAAGACGGTAACTTGTTGGGCGCAGGTACTACATTGGATATCTTCATTGACCGTGACAACCGTGCAGGCGGTTCTATCATCAGTTCTCAGAAAGTAGGTCCGAGTATCGCCGATGATATCAAGACTTCTGCTATTTGGTCTGTATTGTTCGCTCTGATTGCCATTGGTCTTTACATCCTGTTGCGTTTCCGCAATGTGGCATACAGTGTGGGTGCAACCGTGGCATTGGCAGTCGATACTACATTGATTATCGGTGCTTACTCATTGTGTCACACATGGGCTCCGTTCTCATTGGAAATCGACCAGACATTTATCGGTGCTATCCTGACAGCTATCGGTTACTCTATCAACGATAAGGTGGTTATCTTCGACCGTATCCGTGAGTTCTTCGGTTTGTATCCGAAGCGTAATCGTCTTCAGTTGTTCAACGATTCACTGAACACCACATTGGCACGTACCATCAATACTTCACTGAGTACGTTGATCGTGTTGCTGTGTATCTTCATCTTGGGTGGTGACAGTATCCGTAGCTTCGCTTTCGCCATGATTTTGGGTGTTGTGATTGGTACGCTTACTTCACTGTTCATTGCAGCTCCTATCGCTTATCTGACGATGGAACATAAGCTGCCAGAAGAGGCTAAGGCTTGATTATAGAACATTTATAAATAAAGAGAGGGGCTTCAGAATTTTGAGGTGCCCTCTTTTTTTATGCAAAGAGATTGATAGGCTTTTTGATGTAGAGTTCTTAGACTGTCAATTCAAGATTTCGGGGAAATCGGGGAATTCCATGAAATAAATTTCGG
>JAUNIV010000170.1 GCA_030523385.1 Bacteroidales bacterium
TAACAGCGAATAATCGTTAACATACAGGAGGTGGCTCCCAAGTATAATACTCCTCAATAAAATTATTATGACGGAAAAGTGGTGTTTGCCAATGGCAAACACCACTTTTTTTATATCATCTTGCCATGTACTGGGAATAAAATACTACCTTTGTGCGATACAAAAAATGACCGGATGAAATAAAAATTATAAACTACAATAAAAACACAAATGAAAAGGATTGCTTTTTTGGATTATGTGCGTGTGTTTGCGTGCTTTCTTGTGATACTGGTTCACGCCAGTGAGAATTATTATGGTGCTGTGGGTTCTTCGGACATGGCAGGACCGGAGTCTTATCTTGCCAACGAGGCAGACCGGTTGTGGGTATCCATATACGATGGATTCTCGCGCATGGCTGTTCCGCTGTTTATGATTGTTTCTGCCTATCTGCTCGTCCCGATGAAGGAAGGACAAAGTATGTGGCAGTTCTATCGCCGCCGTTTTACCCGTATCTTGCCGCCGTTTATTATCTTCTTGGTTCTGTATAGCACACTGCCTATGCTGTGGGGGCAGATTGACAGCGAGACTTCGGTGAAAGATTTGTCCCGCATTTTGCTGAACTTCCCGACGCTTGCCGGACATTTGTGGTTCATGTATCCTCTCATTAGCCTTTATCTTTTTATTCCGATGATTTCGCCTTGGCTGAGCAAGGCAGGAGCCAAAGAGGAGCGTTTCTTCATCATGCTGTTCCTTCTCTCTACTTGTATCCCTTACCTCAATCGGTGGTTTGGCGAAGTGTGGGGACAATGTTTTTGGAACGAATATCACGGGCTGTGGTACTTCTCCGGTTATTTAGGCTATCTTGTAATGGCTCATTACATCCGTGTACACCTTACGTGGGGACGTTCGCGTCGTCTTGCCATCGGGGCTGTCCTGCTGATTGTGGGAGCTGTGCTGACTATCGGTTCATTCTATGTTCAGGCTGTGCCCGGTGAAATCATCTCCACTCCGGTGTTGGAAGTAGGATGGGCTTTCTGTACCATCAACTGCGTGATGCTTACGGCAGGTGCGTTCCTGCTGTTTACTTGCATAGACCGTCCGAATACTCCGCCGGTGGTTGCAGAACTGTCTAAACTTAGCTATGGCATTTATCTCATGCACATTTTCTGGCTCGGATTGTGGGTGACAGTATTCAAGCAAAATCTGGAATTGCCTACGGTTGCAGCCATTCCGAGCATTGCTGCCTGCACGTTTGTTTGCTGCGTGATAACGGCAAAGGTTATTTCGCTGATACCCGGCAGCAAATGGGTGATAGGATAGGTAAGAGGATAATGCAATATTTGATTTCATATTCATAAAATGATGACCAATTCTTATTTACCGGCCGAATGGCATAAGCAAAGTTTGATTCAACTGACGTGGCCACATAAGGCCACGGACTGGGCATATATGCTGGACGAGGTAGAAGCGTGTTTCTTGCAGATAGCTTGCGAAGTATTGAAACGGCAATCCTTGTTGGTGGTGGCACCCGATGCTTCCTCCGTAAGAAAACGGATAGAATCATGCGGAGGATGTGTGGAAAGACTGGTTACGGCAGATATGCCTACCAATGACACGTGGGCACGGGACCATGCTTTCATCACGATGTTGGATGAGGAAGGCTCTCCCATATTGATGGACTTCTGTTTCAACGGATGGGGGATGAAGTTTGCTGCCCATCGTGACAATCAGATAAACGGGAAGCTATACACGCATACCGACATCTTGCGAGGCAATTACAAGAACTGTAGAAAGTTTGTGTTGGAGGGAGGTTCCATAGAAAGTGACGGAAAGGGTACACTCCTGACAACCGAACAATGTCTGACTGCTCCCAACCGAAACGAGATGACGAAGGAAGAGATAGAAACTTATCTGAAAGACGTTTTCCATCTGAAGCAGGTGTTGTGGTTAAGACATGGCTATCTGGCAGGCGATGACACGGACAGCCATGTAGATACGCTGGCACGGCTTTGTCCGGATGATACCATCGTGTATGTGCAATGCACGGATGAAAAGGATGAGCATTACGAAGAGCTGAAGCTGATGGAAGAAGAATTGAAGGCTTTCCGCACTACGGAAGGAAAGCCATATCGGCTGTTGCCGCTTCCGATGGCGGATGCCGTGTATGACGAGGAAGGGGAGAGGCTTCCGGCCACTTATGCCAATTTCCTGATTATGAACGAAGCCGTGCTTTATCCTACTTATGCCCAACCGGAAAACGATGAAAAGGCAAGAGGTGTGTTGGCCAAAGCATTCCCCGGAAGAGAGATAGTGGGCATAGACTGCCGGGCATTGATAAAGCAGCATGGTTCGCTGCATTGCGTGACCATGCAATATCCCGAACAAGTATATTCATTGAAATAAACCGATAGAGCGTATGAAAAGAACCATAAAAGTAGGTATCATTCAGCAATCGTGTACGAATGATATTCATTATAATCTGAGCAAACTACATGGAAACATAGAGCAAGTAGTGGCAGCCGGAGCACAATTAGTGGTGTTGCAGGAGTTGCATAACACTCCTTATTTCTGTCAGACGGAAGATACAAGCATGTTTGATTTGGCCGAACCGATACCCGGACCTTCTACGGGTTTCTATGGTGAACTGGCTGCCGCATACGGCATTGTGCTTGTGACTTCATTGTTCGAGAAAAGAGCCGCCGGACTGTATCACAACACGGCGGTAGTGTTCGACAAGGACGGTAGCATAGCAGGTAAGTACCGGAAGATGCACATTCCGGATGACCCGGCTTACTATGAGAAGTTCTACTTCACGCCGGGTGATTTGGGTTTTGAACCGATCCAGACTTCCTTGGGAAAGCTGGGTGTGCAGGTATGTTGGGATCAATGGTATCCGGAAGGTGCCCGGCTTATGGCACTGAAGGGGGCTGAAATCCTGATATATCCCACTGCTATCGGCTGGGAAAGCAGTGACACGAAAGAGGAAAAGATACGCCAACTGAATGCGTGGATAACCGTGCAGCGTGGACACGCCGTAGCCAATGGATTGCCCGTAGTGGCTGTGAATCGTGTAGGCCATGAACCGGATCCGTCGGGACAGACTAACGGTATTCAATTCTGGGGAAACAGTTTTGTGGCAGGCCCGCAAGGTGAAATATTGGCACAGGCCGATAATGTGAAAGAAACCAATATGGTGGTGGAAGTGGATATGACGCGTAGTGAGAATGTGCGCCGTTGGTGGCCTTTCTTGCGCGACCGACGTATTGATGAGTTCGGGAATCTTACCCGACGATTTATAGATTAGGATAAAAAAGTTGGGGCGAGCCACACACAGGTTCGCCCCAACTTTTTATATTACTTTTCCTTGATATCGACTATCAGATTCAGCTCATCCAACTGCGACTGATCCAATGCGGCAGGAGCATCCAGCATGACATCGCGTCCGCTGTTGTTCTTGGGGAATGCAATGCAGTCACGGATGCTGTCCAATCCGGCAAAGAGGGAAACCCAACGGTCGAGTCCGTAAGCCAGACCACCGTGAGGAGGTGCACCATACTTGAATGCATTCATCAGGAAGCCGAACTGTTCTTGTGCTCTTTCGGGGGTGAAGCCCAATATCTCGAACATCTTGGCTTGCAACTGTGAATCGTGGATACGGATAGAACCACCGCCTACTTCCACACCATTTACTACCATGTCGTATGCATCGGCACGAACGGCTGCCGGGTCAGTGTCCAGCAAAGGAATGTCTTCATCCTTCGGATGGGTGAACGGATGGTGCATGGCCATCAGTCGGCCTTCTTCTTCGCTCCATTCAAACATCGGGAAATCGACTACCCATAGGCAGGCAAATTTATTCTTGTCGCGCAGTCCCAACTGACGTCCCATCTCCAGACGGAGTTCGCACAGTTGTTTGCGTGTCTTCATGGCATCCGGTCCGCTCAGTATCAGAATCAAGTCACCGGGTTTAGCACCGAAGGCTTCCTTCATCTGTTGCAACACTTCTTGTGAATAGAACTTATCTACACTTGACTTCACCTTGCCGTCTGCCTCTATGCGGGCATAAACCATGCCCTTGGCACCAATCTGCGGACGCTTCACAAACTCGGTGAGTTGATCCAGTTGCTTGCGTGTGTAAGTAGCAGCTCCTTCGGCACAGATACCGCCAATGTAGGCAGCTTCATCGAATACCGAGAAGCCGTGTCCCTTCATGATGTCCATCAGTTCTACGAACTTCATGCCGAAGCGCAAGTCGGGTTTGTCACTACCGTAATACTTCATGGCATCTGCCCAAGGCATACGCAAGAACGGTTCGGTCAGCTCTACGCCACGCAGTTCCTTAAACAGGTGTTTGGCCATACCTTCAAAGGTAGAGATGATGTCTTCCTGTTCCACGAAACTCATTTCGCAGTCTATCTGCGTAAACTCCGGCTGACGGTCGGCACGCAGGTCTTCATCGCGGAAGCACTTCACGATTTGGAAGTAACGGTCGAAACCGGATACCATCAACAGCTGCTTCAATGTCTGCGGAGACTGAGGGAGTGCATAGAACTGCCCCGGATTCATGCGCGAAGGAACCACAAAGTCGCGTGCACCTTCGGGGGTAGAACCTACCAGCATCGGGGTCTCTACTTCCAGAAAGCCTTTGCTATCCAAGTAGCGGCGCACTTCCATGGTCATCTTATGGCGCAGCTCCAAGTTTTGACGTACACAACTGCGGCGCAAGTCCAAGTAACGGAACTTCATACGGATGTCATCGCCACCGTCGCTGTTATCCTCTATGGTGAAGGGAGGTGTAATGGCCGAATTCAGCACGTTCAGTTCGGCAACTATGATTTCTATTTCGCCTGTGGGGAGATTCTTGTTCTTATTCGAACGTTCGCTGACCTCACCCGTTACCTGAATGACAAACTCACGGCCCAAATGGTTGGCGCGTTCACAAAGTTCGGCATTCACTTCATCGTTGAATACCAACTGGGTAATACCGTAACGGTCGCGCAAATCGACGAATGTCATTCCGCCCATTTTGCGTGCACGTTGCACCCAGCCTGCCAGCGTTACGTTCTTGCCGGCATCAGAGAGTCTGAGCTCTCCGCAAGTATGACTTCTGAACATATATTCCTTATTATATATTTTATAAATTGTCGGGCAAAGTTACGATATGTTTTTCATTTATGCAATTTTTCCGTATCGTTTGATAAAAAAGGAAAGGATGTCCGAAAACATTCCGAACACCCTTTCTGCTACTACATTAAAAACTACGTGAAATTGAATTTATTGTATCTTGCGTTCGCAATATCTCTTGCATTGTCCGCAAATGTCATACCCCAACATGGCTCCCAAAATAAAATCCTGTTCGGGTGTGAGCTTGTTCAGGGGCTGCGTCACCAGGAAACGTATGGCGTTGATACATTCCTTTCGTCCGAAGAAGAGATTTATTTTGTCATTACCCACCGGCTGAATCATGTAGTTTATCTTCTGACTGGTCAGCCGTTTTACAGCAAAATCTTCATACTTCTTGTTGGTGGTGTAGAGCACCATCTGTCGTACTCCTTTCTTGAATTCATAGATATGATTCAGAAAAACTTTCAATTCTACCGGGTTAATGTCTGAAGCTATCATAGGGCAATCCACTAAATTTGATTAGAGGTCGTTTTTAATTTCTGCAATCCAGTTGTCAATTCGTGTTTCTGTCTGGTCGCTTTCGTTTACATCGTCCAGTGCCAGTCCTACGAACTGTCCGTCTACCACAGCTACGGAAGAAGAATACGAGTAACCGTCGGCAGATACTTGTCCTACGAATTTGCAACCGGAGTCTTTCAGCTGGTCGTACAAGATTCCCATACCGTCACAGAATGTGTCACAATATGATTCAGAGTCACCACAACCAAAGAGGGCTACAGTCTTTCCGCTCAAGTCGGCAGCCTTAACGGCTTTGATGGCATCGTACCAGTCGTCTTGCAATTCGCCGTCTCCCCAAGTTGAGGTGCCCAGCAGCAATACGTCGTATTCTCCCACCTTTTCGGTAGTGATTTTGCTTGCATCAATGACATCGGCTGAT
>JAUNIV010000171.1 GCA_030523385.1 Bacteroidales bacterium
TCTTGAATTGGGCGATAGTCATGTCATCCCTATTTACCTGCATGGCTATAAGAATATGCTCGAACTCTGTTACTTTCTTTTGGATTTCCTCATTGATAACAACGGCACGCGGATGATTAACCACCATTCCATTCTCCCATTGGCCGAGGGTGACGTTATGTCCTGAATGAAAATAACAGCGTTCTCTTTGTAGGCAAACTACGATTTCAATGGCTCCTGCCACTGTTGATGTGGCTTTTTTCTTCCGGTTGAAGAATAATCTGACATACTTACTCATAATGGTAACACATTTGTGAGATTGGTAACACAGCTACGGTAACACAAAAACCGTCCAAAAGGGGCTTTTTACGTCCAAGTGTGTCGCTTTTTCTCGTTTTTTTTGATGGTGTTACCACCTTATATACTGCCTCAAAAGAATGGATAACTGATTGAGCATCAGAGGCAGTGAATGGTTTTGAAAAGAAAAGGTCTTCATTGCTGAAGACCTTCTTTGGTGATCCGCTTGGGGCTCGAACCCAAGACCCCAACATTAAAAGTGTTGTGCTCTACCTGCTGAGCTAGCGAATCAATCCTTTTCTTTTGCTATTCTTCCGAATTGCGAGTGCAAAGGTATATGTTTTTCTTTAAACGTGCAAGCATATTACCTATTTTTTTTGATTTATTTTTCTATAGCATTTTCTTTATCCTGATTATCAACACATTCCAATCCATCGGAAAATTCTTTTTCTTTGATCCTGATATAGCGTCGGTAATAAGAAAGCATCAAACTGGTACAAGGCAAAGCAATAATCATTCCCACAATTCCCATCAAAGCCCCCCAAATAGACAGAGACAGCAGAATAATGGCCGGATTCAATCCTGTGATTTTCCCCATTACCTTAGGAACAATAAATCCATCTTGAATTACCTGCACAATGCAAAACACCAGAAAAGCACAGAACAATATCCACCAAAAGTTATCGCCGGTATCGGCTGCTTTCAGCAATGCCAACAAGATGGTGGGAATAATAGCGATCAACTGTAGATAAGGCACCAGATTCAACAATCCGATAAACAAGCCAAATCCGATAGCCAACGGGAAATCAATAATCAAAAAACCTGCACTAAACAGAATGCCTACACAAAGAGCTACAAGTGCCTGTCCACGAAAATACCTGTTCATACCTTCTTCCACATCCGTAATAATGCGTACCGTCATTTCACGGTGTTTGGCCGGAACCAAATTGACCCATCCTTGCGAAATAGTCTCATAGTCCAATAATATAAAAAAGGTATAGAGCAGAATAATGAACGAAGCAAATATGCTCACCACAATATTGACAGACTGAGTGAGCAGCGTCCACACCTGCGGAAGTATATTGCGAAGAGTCTGCGTAAGGTGTTCTTGATCAAGCGACTCTTGCAACTTGAACATATCTATATGTTCTTTGATGAAATTAGCTACAGTGCCCGGTATGGCTGCCTGTTTAGTTCCTTCTATGAAATATTCGGTAAGCAGCAGTTTCAGCTTGCTGAACTCCTCGATAATAGGAGGAACCAGTCCGACCAATGCCAATGTTATGACGCATAGCCATACCAGCATAACGGCAAGAATGGCAACCACACGGCTCTTTAAGCGCAACCTGTACTGAAAGAAAGTGACCATCGGATAAATGAGATAGGCAATGAGCCATGCCACAAAGAAGGGAAGCAGTACCCCACTGAGCCGATTGACCAAGTACAACATACCGACTATGACAGCCCCCGTCAGGATGCCACGGATAAAACTGTCGAAAGTTATTTTCTTCTGCCACATAAGCTTGCGTTTTAATGTTCTTCCTTTTCCTCACCCAATGCCTGTATATAGCATTCACGACACAAAGGCTCGTAATCGTCCTTCTCGCCCAGCAATACACGTTTCTCGCTTTTAGTAATCCGATGGGAGGCATAAGCCAAATTACCACACTTTACACAAATGGCATGCACTTTTGTCACTTCATCGGCTATGGCACAAAGAGCAGGTATCGGTCCGAACGGCACACGCTTGAAATCCATGTCCAGCCCGGCAACGATGACGCGCTTGCCACTATCGGCCAAGGCATTGCATACGCCTACCAATCCGTCATCAAAAAATTGGGCCTCATCTATCCCCACCACATCCTTATCCGATGACAACAACAAGATACTGGCAGACGATTCAATGGGAGTAGAAGCAATGGAATTGCTATCGTGCGATACCACCTGTTGCTCCGAATAGCGTGTATCCAATGCCGGCTTGAATATCTCTACTTCCTGCTGGGCGAACTTAGCCCTCTTCAACCGGCGAATCAATTCCTCCGTTTTGCCCGAAAACATGGAGCCACATATCACCTCTATCCTCCCCCTCCGGTGCGTTTCCTGTATGTGATCTTCTGAAAAAACTACCATAATCCATATTAATAAAGGTTCGACATCGAGTGCAAATGTACTATTTTGTACCTCAACAAAAGGCATAATCTGCGGGAAATTTATTAATAAAAGATATAATGTTAAACCAATGTGCAACATCTGTTAAATAATGAATCCAATTCGGCCGATGCATTTTTTTTCTTTCTACATTTGCCTATATATAAATTAAGGAATATCGTATATGGGAAAACTGTATGTTGTACCTACTCCGGTAGGAAACCTGGAAGACATGACTTTCCGTGCCATACGTGTACTGAAAGAAGCCGATCTGATATTGGCCGAAGACACACGCACTTCGGGAATTCTTCTGAAACACTACGAAATAAAGAACGCCATGCAGTCTCACCACAAATTCAATGAGCATAAAACGGTGGAAAGCATCGTAAACCGTATCAAAGCAGGCGAAACAGTAGCACTGATATCCGATGCCGGCACACCGGGCATCTCCGATCCGGGCTTTCTGATTGTACGCGAATGCGTGAAAAACGATATAGAAGTGCAATGTCTTCCGGGTGCCACGGCTTTCGTTCCGGCACTGGTTTCATCCGGATTGCCCGACGAACGTTTCTGCTTCGAAGGCTTCTTGCCACAGAAGAAAGGCAGAATGACACGTCTGAAAGCCTTGCAGGAAGAAAAACGGACGATGATATTCTATGAATCTCCTTATCGTCTGGTGAAGACCCTCACACAGTTTGTCGAATATTTCGGTGCCGAAAGGCCTGTTTCCGTTTGCCGCGAAATATCAAAGATACACGAGGAAAGTGTAAGAGGAACATTAACAGATGTTATAACGCACTTCACCGTGAACGAACCGAAGGGGGAAATTGTTATAATTGTAGGAGGAAAAGAGGATAGAAAGAACGAACAAATCTAAAAACATAAAGCAAATGAAAAAGACTGTATTTTTATCACTGTTGTCTGCCGCTCTGTTGAGTTCATGTGGCAATGGAGCACAGAATGAAGCCTTGAAGGCTCAGAATGACTCTTTGATGGTGGTGCTGTCAAACAGAAACACAGAATTGGATGAAATCATGGGTGCATTCAATGAAGTGCAGGAAGGTTTCCGTCAAATCAACGAGGCCGAGAATCGCGTAGATCTGCAAAGTGGTTCCATACGCGAGAATAGCGCAGATAAAATAAAGGACGACATCCGTTTTATCAGCGAAAAGCTGCAATCCAATCGCGAGCAGATTGCCAAACTGGAAAAACAGTTGCAAAACAGCCAGTATAATTCCGCCCAACTGAAAAAAGCCATTGCCAATCTGACGAAGGAGTTGGAAGCCAGACAGCAACAAATAGAGACATTGCAAGCTGAATTGGCTTCAAAGAATATCCGCATAGCCGAATTGGATGAAGCCGTAGCAGGGCTGAACCAAAACGTAAGTGACCTTACTGCCGAAAACGAAGCTAAATCGGCAACGGTAGCCAGTCAAGACAAAGCACTGAACACAGCATGGTTTGTATTTGGTACCAAATCTGAACTGAAGGAACAGAAGATTCTTGAGAAAGGCGACGTACTGAAGAGTGCAGATTTCAACAAAGACTATTTCACGCAGATAGATATCCGCACCGACAAAGAAATCAAATTGTACTCCAAGCGTGCCGAACTGCTGACAACCCATCCGGCAGGTTCATACGAATTGGCCAAAGACACTAAAGGACAACTGACCCTGAAAATCACTAACCCGACCGATTTCTGGAGCGTCTCACGCTATTTGGTTATTCAGGTAAAATAATAAATTCAAAACAAAAAAGTCACAACATAAAATCGCCCGATTTATCTGTCCTTGATAAATCGGGCGTTTTATGTTTTATAATTAATTCTATTTTTTAAGAACCATCATAGGAAATCTCATTCCACTTCTTTTAGTAACCCGGATTTTGTTCTTGTTTCAAATTCGGATTGACATTTGTTTCATCTACCGGAATAGGGAGAATACAGCGGAAATATGTTCTGTCAAACTTAGTGGATTCTTGAATCAGAGAATAATGGTAACCCTTGTCCGTATCATTTGTGTACCGTACAATAGTTTCATTATTTCTCATAGCATCGAAGAAACGCTGTCCTTCGCCTACAAATTCTTTTCTTCTTTCCAGCATGATACGTTCTACTGTCGCTTCGCTTTCACTGACTGCTGTTGCCTCAGGATTGGCACGCAAAACAATCTTGTTCAGGTATTCGGCAGCTTTTGCACTATTGCCTGTCTTGGCAGCAGCCTCAGCAGCAATCAGATAGACTTCAGACAAACGCATAATCGGAAGGCTGTTCAAACGCATTTCACCACTTGCGGGATCAGCCGGGAATTTGTTCACAAAGATTTTGGCATCGCCATATTCGCTTTGTAGATTTTTGTCCATAGTAGCAGGAATCAATATGCCATTTCTTACATCATCCGGGTCCTGTTCCATCAAATCTAAAAAAGATCGGGTTGCGATTAGGTCAGCATATCCATTTTCATGCATCAAATATGCAATACCTTCACGATCCGTCCAGTCGTCACTGCTTTTATTTACGAGCTCAAACAACATTTCCTTTCTTCCCGAATCAGTAGTGGCCCAACCATCTACATACTCTTCATTTGTCCATAATTCATAAGGTGAATTCTTGATGACATCCTCGGCAATAGCCAATGCTTCTGAATTAGCACCTTTATAAAGGTTTACTCTTGCTTGCAAACCTTTGGCAAACCAAACATTGACATAACCGTAATTTTTACTTTCTGAAAGTCCACCTGTAGCCAAGGCATCAGACAGGTCCTTCAACACCTGTTCATAAACTTCGGCGACTGTATTTCTGGAAGGAAGCGCATTCATCTCTAATGGAGTTGTAACAATAGGTACTCCTTTTGAAGCTCCATTATCCATGGTATACGGATTGGCATAAAGGCGGCATAGGTCAAAGTGTACCAAAGCTCTGATTGTAAGAGCTTCCGCTTTCATGCTCTCCAACTGCTCTTCTGTTGCATCCTCTATTTTATTTTGTTCGATAGCTTCCAACAGTCTGTTGGCGCGACGAATCACGTTATAGGGAATAGTCCACATGTCGGGAGCATTATCTGCTGTATATCGCATTTCGTAGCAAGTGGATGAGCGCATACCTTGTGCTCTGGCTTGCATATCATCCCCACGCACATCTCCATAATAAAACATTCTGGCACCATAGTAGCTTACCCGGCTCGAACTTCCTTGCAATCCATCATATATACCGGTCAGTGCCACTGTGGCCGCTTTATAAGTTGTAATGGCATCATCCGCAGGCACAGAATCGCTTGGAACGGTATTCAGCCAGTCATTTCCACACGATGCAAAAACAAACATCGACAAGGAGAATGCTATTGATTTATAAATTTGTTTTGTTTTCATTTTTACTTTTCTTTTTTTTATTGAAAGCTATTAAAATCCAATCTCAACACCAAAAGTTACTGTTCTCAAGGCCGGAGTTTCAAAGGTTACGATACCATTAGCAGGTACTTCCGGATCTACATACAGGTCGGCAG
>JAUNIV010000172.1 GCA_030523385.1 Bacteroidales bacterium
TCGTTCATCAGATTGACCAGACGTGTTCTGACAGACTTGCCATAATTCTTCTTTTCCATTATTCCAATGCTATTTCAAGGTAATTCTTCAATGTTGACCAAACTCTCAGCTGTTTGGCATACGCAGTTAAAAGGCTAAGGTTACGCTCCTCTTTTCGCAGATAAGTCCGTACGATTTCCGCACAGACATCAAGTCCAATCTTATTACGGTATTTCACCGCATCGCATACGCTGCGTTCAAGATTGGTAATGCGTACAGTATGCCCCGACAACACAGCTTCCGTTACACCAAGCGAGAGGTTTTCTTCTTTCCAATAATAAAGCGTGATAGGAAGCGTTGGGGGAATGACCACTTTGCGTTTCCGCTTAATGGCCACACAGAAAGAAGGTGGCACAGTTGTCGTGAGCCGATAGTGGCTCCACGCATTGTACAGGCAGACCACACCATCTGGCACAATGCGCTCAATGTCGAGCATCGTATCAAGCAGTGCATCCGGTGACGCATAGACACCGGAGCGAAGTTTTGTCAGTTCACCCCGTTGTGCAGCTCTATGAATACGCTTATATTCAGCCTCGCTTTCCATATCTGCTGTGGATATGATGCCGCCAAGTGCCTCTATTTTCTGGGATATTCTATCCATGTCAATGCTTTTTCAGGGCAAAAGTACAAATAAAGTCCGAAAAATGATAAATATCTACGGAATATTTTATATTGTGCCGTAGATTTATGACAAATATCAACTGAAAAACATTCTACATATATACAAATAGGTATAGGTTATAAGCTATTTTCTTCGTATTAAAGTTGATGCCGCAAAAGTATAGGGATGTTTATGAGTGCTAAATAGGTGCTTGAAAACCACCAGATAGCCATTTATTTGCTACCGATAGATTAACCTAAGGACTAGAGTTTGTTTATTTTATGGCTGAGCCATAAATTGGCTATTGTCCATATCGCAATATCTGCCAACAGGAGTAAGGTCACTCCGATGTGATGTGACAACAAGATGTTGCACAGGGTGAATACTACGGATACCGACATGATGGTGAGCATGGCTGTACGTTGTCTCATACCGATAACAAGCAACTTGTGGTGAATATGGTTCTTGTCGGGTAGAAAAGGATTCTTTTTTCATCCGTATTTAAAATAAGCCAATTGGTCGATACTTGTTCGCTTTATATTGTTTTTTCACTACCTTTGTCGGATGTAAACAGATAATTTTAAATAAGGAAAACAATGAAAAGAACAAGTTTATGGAAATGTATGTGCATGACAGCCATGCTGTTGGTCGTGTCTGCCAATGCCGGAGCGCAAGACTTGAAATCCATCCTGAGCGGTGTGGCAAAGGCTGTGGTAGGCGATAAGGCAACTACGGAAAGTTCCATCATAGGAACATGGGAATATGTAGGACCCGATTGTCAGTTTGAGAGCGAAAGCTTGCTAACTAAGGCCGGAGGAGAAGCGGCAGCTAAGGAAATAGAAGGAAAACTGCAAACGGTGTATGAGAAAGCCGGGGTGAGTAATTGCCAATATACGTTCAATGAAGATGATACTTATTCTTGTGTTATTTCCAAAGGAACAATGAACGGAAATTACACTTTTGACAGCGAGGCAAAGACTGTAACCATGAGCACCAAATTGGGAATCAAGATTGTGGCTCATGTGAGCGTGCTTGGCAACACCATGAACCTTGTGTTTGAGGCCGATAAACTGATGACCGTGCTCAAGACCATTACGGGAGCCGCTTCCAGCCTGAATGCATCGGCTTCCACCCTCAATACGCTGCTCAATTCTTATGACGGTATGATGCTGGGATTTGAATTGCAGAAGAAATAGTGGTGTATCTATATATATAAAGGAAGCAGATACATGCAATCATGAAAAATTGCGTGCCTCTGCTTCCTTATTTTATTCCTTTGTCTTATTCCTTATCTTTCAAGGCGGCAAAAATCAAACCTTCCAACTCTTCGGCCAGTTCGGGATTATCCTGGATGACCTGCTTGGAAGCATCGCGTCCTTGTCCTAACTTCGTGTCATTGTAGCTATACCATGAACCGCTTTTCTTGATGATGCCCAATTCGGCTCCCAAATCGATGATTTCTCCCGATCTGGAGATTCCCTCGCCAAACATGATGTCGAACTCTGCCTTGCGGAAAGGAGGAGCAACCTTGTTCTTTACTACCTTGACGCGAACCTGGTTTCCTATCACTTCCTCACCGTCTTTCAGTTGGGTGGAGCGGCGGATATCCAAACGTACGGAAGCATAAAACTTCAGTGCATTACCGCCCGTGGTAGTTTCCGGATTGCCAAACATGATTCCGATTTTCTCACGCAACTGGTTGATGAAGATACAAGTCGTGTTGGTCTTGCTGATGGCAGACGTGAGTTTTCGCAGAGCCTGTGACATCAGACGTGCCTGCAATCCTACTTTGTTATCGCCCATGTCACCTTCTATCTCAGCCTTCGGAGTCAGTGCGGCTACAGAGTCAATGACAATGATGTCGATGGCCGATGAACGTATCAGCTGTTCGGCTATTTCTAAGGCCTGCTCTCCATTGTCGGGCTGTGATATCCACAAATTGTCCACATCCACTCCCAATTTGGAAGCATAGAAACGGTCGAACGCATGCTCGGCATCAATGAACGCTGCAATGCCGCCGGCTTTCTGTGCTTCGGCTATGGCATGGATGGCCAATGTGGTTTTACCGGAAGATTCGGGACCGTATATCTCGATGATTCTTCCTTTCGGATAGCCGCCTACGCCCAAAGCCGCATTCAGCGCGATGGAGCCCGTGGGGATTACCTCTACCTCTTGTATGTTCTCATTGCCCAATTTCATGATAGAGCCTTTGCCGAAGCTTTTCTCTATCTTGTCCATAGCCGCCTGCAGTGCTTTCAGCTTTTCGGTATTTCCGGTGCTTGGACCGGATGCAAACGGAATTTCTTCGCTATTATCTTTTTTAGCCATAAAGTTTGTTTTTAAGATAAGATTTGTCGGGCATGGTCTTTCGTCTTCACCTCTTTGGGAGAGATGATGCGTTCTATGATGCCCTCTTCGTTAATAATGAAAGTGGTACGGAATGTACCCATATATTTTCGTCCGTACATGCTCTTCTCGCCCCATACGCCAAACTCCTGCACCAGTTTCAGGTCGGTGTCGGCAATGAGTGTGAAAGGAAGCTCGTTCTTGTCAATGAACTTTTGGTGCGACTTGGCGTCGTTGATGCTTACCCCGATTACCTCGTATCCGGCAGCACGCAATTCGGCATAGTTGTCGCGCAGGTTGCACGCCTGTGCGGTGCAACCCGAAGTCATGTCTTTGGGATAGAAATAGAGCACTATCTTTTTCCCTTTATAGTCGCTCAGACGTATTTCTTCACCTTTTTGATTGACACCCAATATCTCAGGTGCCCGGTCTCCTATATTCATTGCTTTTTGGATTTTCTTAATTTAAAAATAATGATAACCAAACAAATCTCCTGTATCAAAGCCAATACGGAAACATACAGCGAATGTCCGACCATCAGGATAACGCCGCTCAACATAAGGCAAGCCAATGTCCAACCAAGTATATCCTGTCTGTCCGTGTCGTCTTTCATATATTCGTCGTTGGGTTCTTATAATTCCAAATCGCCGTCGAATACTTCGTGCCACGGCAGCCCCTGCTTGTTCAGTTGTTCCATGAACGGATCCGGATCAAACTCCTCTACATTCCATACGCCCGGACGTTTCCACAAACCTTTCAGGAACATCATGGCACCTATCATGGCAGGCACACCTGTGGTGTAGCTTACGCCCTGCATGCCTGTTTCCTTATAGGCTTCCTGGTGTGAGCAGTTGTTATATACGTAATATGTGCGCTCCTTGCCGTCTTTCACACCACGGATGCGACAACCGATGGACGTCTCGCCTTCGTAGTTCTCACCCAAATCTTGCGGATTGGGCAATACGGCTTTCAGGAATTGCAGCGGAACGATTTTCATTCCGTTGTAGTCAATCTCATCAATGCGGGCCATACCTATGTTCTGAATGACGCGCAGGTGAGTCAGATACTCCTGGCCAAAGGTCATCCAGAAGCGGGCACGCTTGATGGTGGGGAAGTTCTTTACCAGCGATTCCAGCTCTTCGTGATACAATAAATAAGAATCGCGCGGACCTATATTAGGATAGGTAAGGTCTTTGTGGAACTCCAGCGGTTTGGTCGTCACCCATTTGCCATCCTCATAGTAACGTCCGTTCTGTGTAATCTCGCGGATATTGATTTCCGGATTGAAGTTGGTGGCGAAAGCCTTGTGGTGATTGCCGGCATTGCAGTCCACAATGTCCAGATAGTGCATTTCATCAAAATGATGTTTGGCTGCATACGCCGTGTAGATACCGCTCACGCCCGGGTCAAATCCACAACCTAAGATAGCAGTCAGTCCGGCTTCCTCAAAGCGTTGCTTATATGCCCACTGCCAACTGTATTCGAAGTGTGCTTCGTCCTTCGGTTCGTAGTTGGCGGTATCCAGATAGTTTACTCCCGCTTTCAGGCAGGCTTCCATGATGGTAAGGTCCTGATAGGGCAGGGCGACATTGATGACAATCTCGGGTTTGAAACTGTTGAACAGAGCAACCAGTTCATCTACATTGTCGGCATCCACCTGTGCTGTCTGGATGTTCGGATTCCCGATGGCCTTAACGATGGCATCACATTTAGACTTTGTGCGGCTGGCAATCATGATGTCAGTGAATACATCCGGATTCTGAGCCACCTTGTGTGCTACGACAGTGCCTACACCGCCCGCACCGATAATTAATACTTTACCCATTTACTGTTTTTTATTCGTGATTCAAAGTAATCTGTGTCCGGCAATCAAATTATACCGTTCACCGGACAAAGGTAGTAAATAAAAACGTATCTGCAATCTGTATGGTTGCTAATAAATAATGGCAAGGTGTAAAAAAGCTGACTATTGTCTTTTTCCACGCATATATCTTCATGGCCCAACGAAGATATATGCGCGGGGCTACGAAGATATTTGCGTTGGCTCATGAAGATATATGCGTGAAAGAGGGCATGGGAACTGACAATCTCTTCATGTTTTCTGGCCGCTTTAAAGCCAGTATAACAGCTTCTCGGACATTTTGTCAGTCGTGTAGCCTCCTTATTTTTTGGCATGATATTTGTTTTATGGAAAGCGTGCGATTGAAGCACCGGGAAATTCAAAGATTCCGTGAACCATTCGCGCAATAAATAGTTTAATTGATAACAAATAAAAAAATATACGATTATGGGAAAGATTATTGGAATAGACTTAGGAACAACAAACTCATGTGTGGCTGTATTTGAAGGTAACGAACCTGTAGTAATTGCCAACAGTGAAGGTAAGCGTACCACTCCGTCCATTGTAGCTTTTGTGGATGGCGGTGAGCGTAAGATTGGTGATCCTGCCAAGCGTCAGGCCATCACAAACCCGAAGCGTACGGTTTTCTCAATCAAGCGTTTCATGGGTGAAAATTGGGATCAGGTGCAGAAAGAAATAGCCCGTGTTCCTTATTCTGTAGTGAAAGGCGACAACAACACACCGCGTGTGGATATCGACGGACGTCTTTATACACCGCAGGAAATTTCGGCCATGATTCTTCAGAAGATGAAGAAGACCGCTGAAGACTATCTGGGTCAGGAAGTGACAGAAGCCGTTATCACCGTTCCGGCATACTTCTCAGACTCTCAGCGTCAGGCTACGAAAGAAGCCGGACAGATTGCCGGACTGGAAGTGAAGAGAATTGTCAACGAACCGACTGCCGCTGCTTTGGCCTACGGTTTGGACAAGGCTCACAAGGACATGAAGATTGCCGTGTTCGACTTGGGTGGTGGTACATTCGATATCTCTATCCTCGAATTTGGTGGCGGTGTATTCGAAGT
>JAUNIV010000173.1 GCA_030523385.1 Bacteroidales bacterium
TCTGCCCGATAACACCCACGTGGATGCTTTCGGGCGGAAAATATTCCGCCCCTACAAAATTCTATAATAATTGGATGGAAACTCTATTACTTTCTGAAAGGCGGTTTCACTACCACTGCTTTCAGCTTGCGTCCGCGCACGTCGATAAAGATTTCCGTACCTACTGCTGTATATGCAGTCTGCACATACCCCATACCGATACCAATCTTGCGCATAGGCGACATGGTTCCGCTGGTCACTTCACCTATCTTTTCGCCTTCGGCATTTACCAGTGTATAACCGTGACGAGGAATACCGCGGTCCACCATCTCGAAACCTATCAGCTTACGCTTCAGTCCTTCTGCCTTTTGTTTTTCCAACAAAGCGCGTGAGGTGAAGTTCTTTCCTTCGGCAAACTTTGTAATCCAGCCCAATCCGGCTTCTAACGGAGAGGTCGTGTCACTCAAGTCATTGCCATAGAGGCAGAATCCCATCTCTAAGCGGAGAGTGTCACGTGCGCCCAATCCCACCGGCTTGATACCTTCGGGAGCACCTGCTTCAAAGATAGCCTTCCAAATCTTCTCGCCGTCTTCGGGATAGAAATAAAGCTCGAAGCCTCCGGCTCCCGTATAGCCCGTATTCGAGATGATAACCTCTTTCACACCGGCAAACTCGCCCGTAGCAAAAGCGTAATAAGGAATTTCCGACAGGTTCACGGGAGTAAGTTTCTGCAATACTTCCAATGCCTTGGGGCCTTGTATGGCAAGCTGGGCCATGCGGTCCGAAGCATTTTCCAGTTCTGCGCCCACTGTGTTGTGGCTTACACACCAGTTCCAGTCTTTCTCAATATTGGCAGCATTCACTACCAACAGATATTTTTCGGGTTCGTAGTGATACACCAGCAGGTCATCCACGATGCCGCCCTCTTCGTTGGGGAAGCAGGTGTATTGTGCCTTACCCACGGGCAGGGTAGCCACGTTGTTAGAAGTCACTTGCTGCAAAAATTCCAAAGCATTGGGACCTTTTACCCAAAATTCGCCCATGTGTGAGACATCGAACACGCCCACGGCATTGCATACGGTCATGTGTTCATCTATGATTCCCGAGTATTCGATAGGCATGTTATAGCCTGCAAACTCGTGCATTTTTGCCCCCAGGGCAATGTGTGTTTCGGTAAATGGAGTTGTTTTCATGATATACTTATACTTATTAATTAAGGTTGTTTTGTTTCATTGTTTAGCCACCAGTTCGGCAATCTTTACTACCACGTTCATGGCTTTCTCTATGGATTGTATGGGAGCGAACTCATAACGTCCGTGGAAGTTCAGCCCGCCTGCAAAGATGTTCGGACAGGGAAGTCCCTTGAAAGAAAGCTGTGCTCCGTCCGTACCGCCGCGTATGGCTTTCACTTTAGGAGTGACGCCTGCTTCCTCCATCGCCTTGAAAGCAATGTCTATGATGTGCATCACCGGCTCAATCTTCTCACGCATGTTGTAGTACTGGTCTTTCACTTCCACCGTCACAGTGCCCTCGCCATATTTGGCATTGAGCACGTCGGCATATTTCTGCATGTTTTGCTTGCGGACCTCGAACTTGGCGCGGTCGTGGTCGCGGATAATATAGGATATGGTGGTCTGTTCCACTTCTCCACTTATGCCTATCAGGTGGTAGAATCCTTCGTAACCATCCGTATGCTCAGGCACTTCATCGGCTGGCAACAGGCTCACGAACTCATTGGCCACGCGCAGCGAATTGATCATTTTGTTCTTAGCATAACCCGGATGCACGTTCCGTCCTTTCACCGTCACTTTAGCCGAAGCGGCATTGAAGTTCTCGAACTCCAACTCCCCTACTTCACCGCCATCCATCGTATAGGCCCATTCGCAACCGAACTTCTCTACATCAAATTTGTGCGCTCCCAATCCTATCTCTTCGTCGGGATTGAATCCCACCCGAATCTTTCCGTGCTTGATCTCCGGATGCTCCATCAGATAAACCATGCCCGAAACGATTTCGGCTATGCCGGCCTTGTCATCCGCTCCTAAAAGGGTCTTGCCATTGGTCACAATCAGATCCTCACCCTTATGGTCGAGCAGTTCGGGGAACTGCTTTGGCGAGAGCACGATGTTTTCTTCCTCGCACAACACGATGTCCGTACCGTCATATCCATAGACTATGCGCGGCGAAACACCTTCGCCCGTCATGTCGGGACTGGTGTCCATGTGGGCAATGAAACCTATGGTGGGCACAGGTTTGTCCGTATTGGCAGGCAGGGTGGCAAAGAGGTAACCGTTCTCGTCCAACGACACTTCTTCAAAGCCCAAATCCTCCAACTCCGCTTTCAGATATTGGGCAAACACCATCTGCTTGGGAGTACTGGGCGTGACACCGCTGTTTTCGTCCGACTGCGTGTCGAAACTTACATATTTCAAGAATCGTTCTATTACTGTCATAGCTTCTGCTTTTTTACTTGTTTCATACGTGCCGTAAAAGTAGAAAAAGAGCCGTGAACTGCCAAACAATTCACGGTTCTTTTTTTCGGAAACTTTTATAATTTTGTTATCAAAAGGTACTTGAACCGTCAAAACAATGTGTACAGACCTTACACTTTGGCAGTCCGATAGCCTCGATTAGTGTTTCCAGCGTATTGAATCGCAGCGATGTCAACCCGAAGCGGTCGGCAATCATCTGCACCATTTTCTTGTATTCGGGCGAGTCTGTCGTGGCATACTTCTCCAGATTCTTGTTCTCGTCTCCTTCCAGTTCCTTGATGATGCGACGCGTGATCAGTTCCAAATCACTCTTGGACGAAGTGAAACCAATGAACGGACATCCGTAAATGAGCGGCGGACAGGCAATGCGCATGTGCACTTCCTTCGCTCCATAGTCGAAAAGCACCTTTACATTGTCGCGCAACTGTGTACCCCGCACGATGGAGTCATCGCAGAACAACACGCGCTTGCCTTGCAGCATCGCACGGTTGGGAATCAGCTTCATCTTTGCCACCAACGAACGCATCTCCTGATTGGAGGGAGTAAAGCTGCGCGGCCAGGTAGGGGTATATTTGGATATGGCGCGATGATAGGGCACTCCCTTTCCTTCGGCATATCCCAGAGCCATGCCCACGCCCGAATCGGGGATGCCGCAAGCGCAATCCACCACCGAGTCGTCCTTACGTCCCATCTTCAGTCCGCAGGCAAACCGCACTTCCTCTACGTTCTTACCCTCGTAGCACGATACGGGAAAACCGTAATAGACCCATAAAAAAGAACAAATCTGCATTCCTTCGTTCGGTTTGCGCATTTGTTCCATCCCATCGGCACGCAGACGGATGATTTCGCCCGGTCCTACATATTTTTCTATTTCGTAATCCAGATTCGGCAAGCTGCTCGATTCGCTGGTAGCGGCGTATGCCCCCTCTTTCTTTCCTATCACAATCGGTGTCCGTCCCCACTTGTCACGTGCCACGATGATGCCGTCTTCGGTCAGAATGAGCATGGAGCACGAGCCTTTTATCTTGTTGAACACATTCTCAATGCCGTCCACAAAATCCTTTCCCTGCACGATGAGCAGTGCCACCAGCTCTGTCTGGTTCGTCTTTCCGAGGCTCATTTCAGAGAAGTGCATGTTGGCAGCCAGCAAGTCCTGCTCCAGTTCCTGAATGTTATTGATTTTGGCTACCGTCACGATGGCGAATTTGCCTAAATGCGAATTAATGACGATAGGCTGTGGATCGGTGTCGCTGATGACTCCTATGCCCGAGTTACCCTTGAATTTAGGAAGTTCCGCCTCGAATTTGGTGCGGAAGTAAGAACTTTCCAAGTTGTGTATGGACCGCATAAAGCCCTCTCCCTGAGCATACGTAGCCAGTCCTCCCCTTTTTGTCCCTAAATGTGAATTATAGTCCGTCCCGTAAAATAAGTCGGTGACGCATGCCGCCTTGGCGACTGTTCCAAAAAAACCACCCATTGTGTTTTGCTTATTTTTTAATTTGGGTGCAAAATTAGTAAAAAGTTTGGCTTACAAATGAATTATTCTTTGCTATTTTTGCATCAAAATACAGAAAGCATGAAATCATTATTGTTTATCTTTTTAGGAGGAGGCACAGGGAGCGTGCTGCGCCACCTGATAAGTATATGTATCAACCAACGGACTGCGGGTGCTTTCCCATGGGGCACCATGTTCGTGAACATTTCGGGTTGCGTGTTGATAGGGTTCTTCTATGCCTTGAGTTCGCGTATGCAGATAAGCGACGAAATGCGCCTGCTGCTCACCGTCGGGATATGTGGCGGATTCACTACTTTCTCTACTTTCAGCAATGAATCATTGCAACTGCTGAAGTCGGGCTTTTACCTTTCATTCTTCACATATACGTGCGGAAGCCTGATTCTTGGCATATTGGGGGTCATGCTGGGAACCCTGATAGGGAAATGATTATTTCCTATCAGGGGCATATTTTTCTTTCAACTGCTCCACTTCCATACCTGTGAAGTAATCTTCGATAAAAGTCCAGCGTTCTTCATCGCTCATCTCCGTATTGCCGAAGAACAGACGGAACAACTCTATCTGTTGCTGAAATATCTTCTCGTTATTCTCTAATACCTTATTAATATATTTCTTTTGCAAGGCTTCCTGTTTCAAGATGGCAGCATCGCGAATAGAGATAGCCACCGAAGGCACACCACCTTCCACCGTAAAATCTACCACGCCCAACATAGAAATTAGGTTGAGCAACATGTTCAAGTCTGAAAACGGAGTGACATAAAACAGCAATCTGTCTCCTTTCTTACCCGTAATGCGCTGCAAACAGAGTTTCTGGTAGCGCGAGAGCAAAAGGTCAAAGCCCCTGCTCACTGTAAAAATCAGCTTGTCTTCTTCTTTCTTCTTGGCACTGGTGATATAACTCACACTCCTGCCCTCTTCCACTCTCGACTCCAGCAGCGAAGTGATGAAGCGTTTGGCCGAAGGCACATCCATATTATAGGTTTCGAAGATGCTACGCAAGTCGTCTTCTTCAAACTTTCCTTTATTGCCATACAGACTCACAGTGAGCAAATCTTTCAAGCTCTTCAGCAAATGGGCCAACTGGTCACAGATAACATCGGCATCTTCTTTCAACAATACCTCATGCTTACCCACGGCTGCCGCACGCACACCTTCAAAAAGAGTTCCGTTGTAAAGGGCGTGCTTGAACTCGCGGTATCCCATCTCTGAGAAACAATTCTCCCACAACGACTCAAAGGTGACTTTGTACACTCCTTCCGTATTGGGCACAGGCGTCATATACGCACTGTATTTACGACGGAAATTGGCATCGCCTGTCTTTTCCTGCACGTAACCATCGGTAAAGAGTGTTTGCGAACTGATTTCCATCGGGGCATGTCCGTAACGGGTACACAGGTCTTCTTCTATCCACAGCAGGGCAGTCTTGATTACCTGTTCCAAATCGGATTCATATTCCAGCTTATTCTTCTTACGCGGCAGCTTGACGGCAAACTCAAAGTCGGACAAAGACACCTGCATGTCTTCTTTCTGTCCCTTCATCAGATATATTTCCCAAAGCTTGTTCAGAATCATGCCCAACTGCTCCTGCGAGATGGCACCGGCTGCATGCAGACGGTTCATGTAGTAAAAGTCACGCTCATTGAAGTCTGTAGATGCCACACCTTTAATATCTTTGTCGCGTGCCGCACGGCCTATTTCCTGAATGTAATCCACAAACGTGCTGGAAGGTGCCACATGATACACACGGTCTATGTCGCTGATGTCAACTCCCATACCGAAAGCCTTTGTGGCTACAATGATTTTCTTTTCCCCGTTCTTGAATCCCTGTATGATTTCGGCTTTCTGTTCTTTGTCCTTTTTGCCATAATAAGTAGCCACCCAATGCCAATTGACCGGATGCACCCATACCTTCATCTTCATGTC
>JAUNIV010000174.1 GCA_030523385.1 Bacteroidales bacterium
CCAACAACCGGGATTCTTCGGCAAGCGTAACAGTGCCCCAATCTTTGGGCATGTCTGCCTGAAAGGCTTCGGAGGTATAAGACGAATATCCTAAGCAAGTGACAATCAGTTTCACTTCCTTGTCGATGCAGGGGAGAGAGAAACTACCGTCGGCATTCGTAATGGCTTTGGCTACCGTCTGATTGTTTGTCGGAGTGACAAGCCACACCAATGCCGCATCAAGTGGCTGCTTGCGTTCGTCTGTCACCTTTCCGGTAATGGTTTGAGCGTTCATCTGTTGGCAAAGGAGTATCAGAAGAATGCCGAAAGCTGCTTTCATCATTGAGTGTATCATGCTGTTTCAAGGTTTTAATAAAGGGTTATTCATACTGATTGCCCACGAAATTAGACAATAAGCAGCCAATACGTGCAGAACGCCCGTTTACAAAACATTTACTTTTTGCAAGAGATTAAAAATCAGCGATGAAGCGGTCGAACATTTCTCCGTTTCCTTCCGTGCCATGTATCTTTTTGTACAGTCGGCAACGGGCCACGGTGATAGCTGCCTTGCTGCGGTTGAGCAACTGTGCCATTCCTTTTACGGGGATACCTGTCTTGACCAAATAACATATCCGAAGTTCCTGTCCGGAGAGTTTGGGGTAAAGTGCATAAAGCCGGTCGGTGAAATTAGCATAAGTGGTATCGATGGCTGTGCGAAGTTCCGCCCATTGGGTTTCAGTGACCTTCGGGTTTTCTTCACGACCTGCTTTGTGGAAAAGAATATAAATATCGGACTGGCAGAAGGCGGCTTCCAGCAGCTCTTGAGTATCACGGAAAGCATGGTTCCGGCGGTTGGATAACTCCAACAATTCTTTTTGTGACAGCAATAGCTGGCTTTGCAACAAGTCCTTATCGGCAACAGCTTCCGCCAAATCACGTTCCAATTCCTTCAACTTCTGTTCGTTGGCCTCTATGCAAGCAAGACTGTTTTTGTATTTTTCTTCCTGCATCCGGCGAAGGCGTTGTTCCTGTTCCACAGCCTCTTGTCTCTTGCTACGGATGCGCCAACTCGCAAGAACACCTGCCAGCACAACCGTAATCAGGCAGGACAGCAGCAAGTAGATGTGTTGCAAGTACGCCTTGTTTTTCAGATTCAGCTCCAGGTTCTTTCGCTCCTCATGCTGAAAGCTGTAAAGCAAATGAAGTTTCTCTATGGCATTGCTTTGAACTGCCATGCCGACATTGTTTTGCAAGTACAGGTATCTCTCCCTATGCACCAATGCAGCAAGCGTATCTCCTTGCTTTTCTTCCATCTCCATCAGGAGCCGATGGGCAAGACTTTGCTCGTGCACGTCTCCGCAACGGATAGTTTCTTGAAAATAACGACGAGCCTGCTCCCAATCTCCCCGCCACAAGGAAATACGCCCCATGCAAAGAAGCGCATTGCTTGCCTGCGGATTATTCTTCAAGACTTCTGCAAGGATTTCCTGCGGCTGTTCCCGGCGTCCCATCTCAAAATAGACACAACCCAACTCGCTCGCCACGCTGTTTGCCAACTGTTGATAGCCCAATCGGCGACACATTTGCAAGGCTTCCTTGTAATACCACTCGGCATTGCTGTTCTCCTGCTTCTTGCTATGGACATGAGCTATATTCCGTAAAGCCCGTGCATAGCCCGGCAAGTATTTCGCCTGTTCATAATAGTCTTTGGACTTCCGAAACATTCTTTGTGCTTCATCATATATATACTGCCCGACAAGAAGTGTACCCATTTGTTCGTATGCATTCCCCACCATAGCATAAAGTTTGGTTTGCTCGCCACTCTCCACAGCCTGATAGAATGCTTTCAGTGCCCGTGGCACATCATTCATATCCCGATAGATGTTGCCCAAACAATAGTAAGCCTCTGTCAGCCGTTCCCGACTCCCGCATTTCTCATAAAACCGTACAACCGGAAGTATGAGCGAATCGGATGCGGCAGGGATGTGCAGTCTGTCGTTTGCACGGGCTATAAGCAAACGACGATACATACGGACTTCTTCGGGTGCATCGGGTTGTTCGACCTCGGACAAGGAAAGCAAGGCCAGTGCGCTATCCGGTTGCATATCAATCAGACTTTCCGCCTGAGTCAAGGTGTCAGAAAGGGAAGAAGGTTTCATGCCGCATGCCACCTGCAACAGGACACAAAGCAACGACAGCATACTTTTCAGAAAGTATCTTCGGGCAAAGCAGGTGGTTACAAGTGTGTTTTCCATTCGTACAGATTCACATATTTGTTGCAAAGTTCGCACTTTTAACCACAAAAACAAGAATTAAGGCAAATGAAAACATAACATTTACATTATTTTCTATACTTTTGCAAACAATCTTTTTATAATTAAGATAAAAAGTAAACCACCAATTACTATATAATAATATAAATAAAGGTATGGGATTATTCATTAAGAAACCGTTTGCCGCGCTGCAAGCCGAAGCAAACGAATCGGGTACGAAGACTTTGAAGAGAGTGCTTGGGCCGTGGAGCCTCGTGGCATTGGGCGTGGGCGTTATCATAGGCGCAGGACTGTTCTCCATCACCGGTACGGTGGCAGCAGGATATACCGGACCTGCCATCACATTGTCTTTCATTGTGGCAGCCATCGGCTGTTGCTTTGCCGGACTTTGCTATGCCGAATTCGCCTCCATGATACCCGTGGCCGGCAGTGCCTATACATACTCTTACGCCACCATGGGCGAGCTCATTGCCTGGATTATCGGATGGGATTTAGTGTTGGAATACACCGTAGCGGCTACCACGGTGAGCATCTCATGGAGCGGCTATGTGGCTGCTTTCTTCCAAAGCATCGGTTTCGAACTGCCCCAAGCCTTTCTTGCCTGTCCGAGCGATGGCGGCATCATGAACATTCCCGCACTAATCATCGTGGTTCTGATGAGCCTGCTGCTGATACGAGGCACCGAAGGCAGTTCGTGGTTCAACGGGTTCATTGTCTTCTTGAAAGTAAGCATTATCCTCTTGTTTGTCGCTATCGGATGGAGATACATCAATCCGGAAAACTATTCGCCCTACATCCCCGAAAACACCGGGACATTGGGCGAGTTCGGCATCTCGGGTATCTTCCGCGGAGCAGGCATCGCCTTTTTCGCTTTCTTAGGATTCGATGCCGTAAGTACGGCTGCACAAGAGACCAAGAATCCGAAGCGCAACATGCCCATCGGTATCCTTGTTTCACTGCTGGTGTGCACCATTCTCTATATGGTGTTTGCCCATGTCATGACGGGTGTAGCCCATTACACCGAATTTGCAGGCCAGCAAGGGATTGCCCCTGTGGCAGTGGCCATAGAACACATGGGCACGGCAGATGCATCGGGCATCATCCGCCCCGATTTCCCGTGGCTGAACCGTGCCATCGTGTTCGCCATCCTGTTTGGTTATTGTTCGGTTATTATGGTGACACTGTTGGGCCAAAGCCGTGTGTTCCTCAGCATGAGCCGCGACGGGCTGCTGCCTCCATTCTTCTCGAAGATTCACGAAAAATACCGGACGCCCGCCCACAGCAATCTGCTCTTCATGGGAGTAGTGGGGCTGCTGGCTGCATTCGTACCGGCACGCGTGGCAGGCGAAATGGTAAGCATAGGCACGCTGTTCGCTTTCACGCTGGTATGTGCCGCCGTGTTGGTAGTGCGCAAGAGCATGCCCGATGTGCCAAGAGCTTTCAAGACGCCCTTCGTTCCGTTAGTGCCCATATTGGGCATACTAACCTGCCTGTGTATGATGCTCTTTCTGCCTGCCGATACATGGATAAGACTGGTGCTGTGGATGCTCATCGGGTTGGACGTATATGCTTGCTACGGGGTGAAACACAGCAAACTGGAGCCGAACGTAACACGGCGGAAAGGCGTGACCATACTGAACACGTTGGGACTGGCATTATCCGTATTGTCTGTAATCACCGGATTGTGGCATCAGCAGACCGTGGGTTGGGATGAAGACATGACTTTGCTCTTCATTTCCTTTGCTTTCGCTTTCACGCATTGCGCTTTCTATATGGTGAGAATCTGGAAACAGACGAAATCAATATGAGAAAAATAACAGATGATGCACGTTTTATCAAAAGGTTTAGTACCTTTGCTGCGAAATGTACAACTTTAAATAAAAGAATTATGGAATTTGTAACGAACGAAAAACTGACTATCGTAGGTGCAGCCGGCATGATCGGCTCAAACATGGCTCAGACAGCTATTATGATGGGCCTTACCCCTAACATTTGTTTGTACGATGTATTTTCACCGGAAGGTGTGGCCGAAGAAATGCGCCACTGCGGATTTGGTGAAGTGACCATCACCGCTACAACCGATCCGAAGGAAGCATTTACCGATGCAAAATATATCATCTCTTCGGGTGGTGCTCCTCGTAAAGAAGGCATGACTCGCGAAGACCTCTTGGCTGGCAACGCCGGAGTTGCTAAGGAATTGGGAGAAAACATCAAGAAATATTGTCCGGACTGCAAGCACGTGGTAATCATCTTCAACCCGGCTGACATCACCGGTCTGGTTACATTGCTTTACTCAGGCTTGAAACCCAATCAGGTAAGCACATTGGCTGCTTTGGACAGCACTCGTCTGCAAAGCGCATTGGCTAAGCACTTCGGCATCCGTCAGGGCTTGGTTAAGAACTGCTGCACATTCGGTGGCCACGGCGAACAGATGGCTGTATTCGCTTCACCTGTAACTATCGACGGTACTCCGTTGCTCGACATCATCGGCACAGGCAAAGCTGTAAACGGTGTGACTCTGTCGGCTGAACAATGGGCAGAAATGAAGAAGGCTGTAACTCAAGGCGGATCAGCCATCATCAAGCTGCGCGGACGTTCTTCTTTCCAGAGCCCGTCATACGTTTCTGTAGAAATGATTGCTGCTGCTATGGGTGGAAAAGAATTCACTTGGCCTGCAGGTACTTATGTTTCTACCGAAAAATATCACCACATCATGATGGCTATGCCTTCACGCATCACTGCCGATGGTACTTACTGCAAGGCTATCACCGGAACTGCCGAAGAACTGGCCGACCTGAACAAGAGCTACTCACACCTTTGCGACCTGCGCGACCAGGTAATCGGTATGGGTATTCTGCCTCCTGTATCAGAATGGAACAAGGTGAACCCCAACCTGTAATTTCCTTTTAAACGGATGGTGAGGATGCGACAAAGCATCCTCATTTTTGAACTTATGTTCATGGGCACTCGAACTAATTATTCGTGGGCAAATGAACATAAGTTCTTTTTTAGCTCTTGCTTATCTGTGTCAATCCTTCTAACAATATTGCTCCAATCAATACACTTTGCTTTTCTAAGAGACTCCAATTAAGAATAAATAACATGGTTCCTATCCCAATCGTTTCACTTGAAACTATTTCTATCATAATCAAATATTTAAAGCATACCTTTCATAAGGCAAAGCCACACGATTTTTAAGGCTTTTTAGCACGAAAGGCTTTTTTTCTGTCCCAAACTTCTTCACACTAACAAATAAAGAGTATCTTTGTAAGCCAATGATATGAATATCATGCCTATGACAGGACAATTGCAAGACATAAAGATACAGATAGGACGTGGCGACGCAGAAGGCGCCATAGAGGCACTGAGTAATTTCATACGAAACAATGCGCATGCCAACGATGAGGCGTACTACTTGCTAGGAAACGCCTACCGCAAAATGGGAAACTGGCAAATGGCACTGAACAACTATCTGGAAGCCATAGAGCGAAATCCACAAAGCCCTGCCGCCGATGCGCGAGACATGATCATGAATATCTTGAACTTCTATAATAAAGATATGTATGCGAATCAGTAGTTGGCTCTCTGATTCCAATATTAAAAATAAACAAATGTAA
>JAUNIV010000175.1 GCA_030523385.1 Bacteroidales bacterium
TTAAATACATTGGTCCGGGGCTGCTGGTGACGGTAGGCTTCATCGACCCCGGAAACTGGGCTTCCAACTTTGCTGCCGGTTCAGAATTTGGCTACGCACTGTTGTGGGTCGTTACCCTTTCCACAATCATGCTCATTGTGTTGCAGCACAACGTGGCCCACTTGGGCATCGTCACGGGACTTTGCTTGAGCGAAGCTGCCACGAAGTATTGTCCAAAGTGGATTTCCCGTCCCATACTGGGCACTGCCGTGTTGGCTTCCATTTCCACCTCTTTGGCCGAGATACTGGGTGGTGCCATCGCTTTGCAAATGTTGCTGGGCATGCCCATCGTATGGGGAGCTGTGCTGACCACCGCATTTGTGGTGATTATGCTTTTCTCCAATTCCTACAAGCGCATAGAGCGTGCCATCATCGCCTTTGTGTCCGTCATCGGGCTGTCCTTCCTCTACGAACTCTTTTTGGTAGATATAGATTGGCCTTTGGCTGTCCGCTCTTGGGTGGTGCCCGACATTCCGCAGGGCAGTATGCTCATCATTATGAGCGTATTGGGCGCAGTGGTGATGCCCCACAATCTTTTCCTGCATTCCGAAGTGATACAGAGCCATGAGTACAACAAACAAGACGATGCTTCCATCCGCAGGGTGCTGAAATATGAGTTTTATGATACGCTCTTCTCCATGATTGTGGGTTGGGCCATCAATAGTGCCATGATTCTTCTGGCTGCTGCCACCTTCTTCCGCACCCACACTCCGGTGGAAGAACTCCAACAAGCCAAATCCCTGCTCGACCCCCTGTTGGGCAGTCATGCGGGTATCATCTTTGCGTTGGCTTTGCTCATGGCAGGCATTTCCTCCACCATTACCAGCGGTATGGCAGCCGGTTCCATTTTTGCCGGCATCTTCGGTGAGTCCTATCACATCAAGGACATACATTCGCGGTTGGGAGTGCTTATTTCGTTGGTCATTGCGTTGCTTATTATCTTCTTCATCGACAATCCTTTCTACGGACTGATTGTTTCGCAGATGGTGCTGAGCATCCAGCTTCCTTTCACGGTCTTTTTGCAAGTGGGCTTGACTTCTTCCAAGAGGGTGATGGGGCAGTATGCCAATTCCCGTTGGAGCACGTTTGTGCTTTACACCATTGCGGTGGTGGTTTCTGTGCTGAATATCATGTTATTGTTCAGTTGATATTTGCGAAGTATGATCGTTATGTAAACTTAAATAGCCAACGAAGTACACTAACTCAACCGTCTCACCCGGGTGAGACGCATTTCTTACGTAAATCAGACGCACTGCTGACACAGGTAAGACACATTTCTTACCCGGGTTAGAAATGGAATTTTATACCGTTGATGACTATCAAATCCTATTCATCATTTCATCAAGCCTTATGATATCCACCTTTGGAAATTCTATCTTTTTAAGAATATCATAATGATGATCCTCTGTTACTATGAAGTGTGCATTTCCTGCAACGGCACAATCCACAAACTTATTGTCGTCCGGATCAGCCTTTATTAAATCGAAATGATAATAAGGGGTAATGAAAAGAGTATAGGGGTTGTTTACTATCACACTTATAGCAAGTGTGGCAAATTCATGACTTGCTTTCCTTTCCAATATTTCAACGTATTCTTCAAGAATTTCATTCGTTACACAGAGCTGATTACGTCCATCAAGCAACGAAAGCCATATCTCATGATAGCGACTTCTGTGGGCAATACATTGGATAAGGCTATTTGTGTCAAGTACTAATCTTGCCATCCTTTAATTCTTTCGGTGTAAATCTTCTGTCCGTATTTCATCTAAGCGTTTTTGGTCAAGTATGCCTTCATCCCAAAGTCTGTCCGCTTCCTGATCGAGTTTGGCTTGAAAATGACGTGTCAGTACTTCTTGTACTTCATGTGCGTATGCTTCACTATCGTTGAACGAGAATATTTTCAGTAGATGCTGTTGGGTGGGGGTTAAAGTATTTGCTTTCATCATTTCTTTATTCTTTAATTTTATGCTGACAAAGTTAGTGGTTTTTCTGATACTTAAAACAACATTTGTACTTAAAGTTTTCAGAGCAGATATTTTCTACCCTGAAAACTTATCAATACATATTGAAAAGCTGCGTCCGTTGTCTATCCTTTCGATTTATTCTCCGATATAATCAATAATTTGTCCCCCGGATTCAGTTGCAGGCTGCCGTTGGGAATCATAAATTCGTTCCCTCGTTTTACCAGCATCACCAGCGTACCCTGAGGCAACTTCATGTCCATCAACCGGTTTCCTTTTTGCGCCAACATCTCTTCGGTCAGCACAATGTCGCGCAAGTCGGTGTTGATTTCGTCGGGTATCTCTACGCCGAAATCATTGCCGGTCTTTTCCAATGGAGTATCCAGGTGGAGCAGTTTGGCCATCCAGGAGATGGTGGTACCCTGCACTACCAAAGAGAGGATGGTGATGAAGAACACGATGTTGAATATCTGGTTGGACTCCGGCACATGGGCCACTACCGGATAAGTGGCAAATATGATAGGTACCGCACCACGCAGTCCCACCCACGACACGAAGAGGCGCGAATGGATATTCATCTTCCTGAACGGAAGCAGACAAAGCAATACGCTCACCGGACGCGCAATGACAATCATGAAAATACCTATCAACGTGGCGGGTATGGCTACGCCCAACATCTCGTGCGGATTCACCAACAGACCTAAGCTAAGGAACATGATGATTTGAAAAAGCCATGTCATACCGTCCATGAAAGTGGAGATTTCCTTGCGGTTCACGATGCGGGCGTTGCCCACCATCATACCGGCTATATATACAGCCAGATAGCCATTGCCCTTGCACAAATCCGTTACGGTGAACGTAAAGAAGATGAAGCTCAGCAGCAGGATGGGATAGAGCGACTGGTTTTTCAGGTCGATGCGGTTGATGATGACGACGGCCAGCTTGCCCAACAGGAATCCCGATGCTCCACCCACGATGAACTGAATCAGAAAAGAACTGAGAATATGGCCTGCACTCATGCCGCCCGATGTGATAAACTGTATCAGCACGATGGTGAGCATGTAGGCCATGGGGTCGTTACTTCCGCTTTCCAACTCCAGCATGGGGCGCAGGTTGTGCTTCAGGTTCATGCTTTGCGAACGCAGGATGTTGAACACCGAAGCCGAGTCGGTGGACGACATGGTGGCGGCCAGCAGCAAGGCGGTCATGAGTGACATGGTGAGCTTCATGCCCGAGAATCCCGAAACCCAATGGATGAAAGCACCGGTGAACAGCGTGGTGAGCAACACCCCGAAGGTGGATAACAATATACCCTGTGCCATCACGGGGCGAATGTCGGCATATTTGGTATCCATACCGCCCGAAAACAGGATGATGCTCAGTGCCATCATGCCGATGAACTGTGCTTCGGCGGCATCATGGAATTGCAATCCCAACCCGTCGCTTCCGAAAAACATGCCCACTAATAGAAATACAAGCAGGGTGGGGATGCCGAAACGATATCCTGTCTTGCTCACTACGATACTAACGAATAGCAGGACGGAGCCTGCCAAAAGAATGTTTTCTGCATCAAATGTCATAATCAGTTCTATTTATTTATGATTTTTAAGCCTTGCAAAGTTAGGAATATGAGGGATTATTCAGACCTTTGCGGCGTTAAATCAAATTAAAGTTAATATGAATGCAACAAAATGTATAGCCGCTTTGTTCGATTTTGACGGCGTAGTGATGGACACCGAAAGCCAGTACAGCATCTTCTGGAATGCACAGGGACGTATATACCATCCCGAAATACCCGAGTTTGGAAGAATGATAAAAGGACAGACCTTGACACAAATCTATGACAAATATTTCGTGGGGAAGGAAGAAATACAGAAAAAAATCACGGAAGAGCTGAACAATTTCGAGCAGCAGATGTTGTATGAATACATCCCGGGTGTGGAGGCTTTCATGAAAGACCTGCGCGCCCACGGGGTGAAGATAGCCATAGTAACAAGTTCAAACGAAAAGAAGATGAGCCATGTATATAAAAATCATCCGGAACTGAAGGAACATGTGGACCGCATCCTCACGGCCGACATGTTTGAGCATTCCAAGCCGCATCCCGAATGTTTCCTTTTGGGTGCCAAGGTGTTTGATACCGTGCCCGAGAACTGTGTGGTGTTCGAGGATTCCTTTCATGGACTGGAAGCCGGCAATCGGGCAGGGATGACGGTGATAGGATTGGCTACCACCAATCCCGAAGAGCAGATTAAAGACAAGGCAAGTCTTGTCATTCAGAACTTTAATGGGTTCAACTTTGAAAAAATGAAGCAGATAATGAGGTAGTGTCGCATAAAACCCCTACCTTTGCAGCCGTTTTTTTATAAATAGATAAAATTAAGAGTTTATGTCAGGATATCTTTCAGGCGATACGCGCAAAGTAACAACACACCGTTTGGTGGAGATGAAACAAAGAGGTGAGAAGATCTCGATGCTTACGGCATACGATTACACCACCGCACAGATTGTGGACGGTGCGGGAGTAGACGTGATATTGGTGGGCGACTCCGCCTCGAATGTCATGGCAGGAAATGTGACCACTCTTCCCATCACTCTTGACCAGATGATTTATCACGGAAAGTCAGTGGTGCGCGGCGTGAAGCGTGCCCTTGTGGTGGTAGATTTGCCTTTCGGTACTTACCAGACTTCGGCATACGAAGCCGTGACCAATGCCATCCAGGTAATGAAAATCACTCATGCCGATGCCTTGAAACTGGAAGGCGGAGAGGAAGTGATAGATGCGGTGAAGAAAATCATTGCCGCAGGCATTCCCATCATGGGTCATTTGGGGCTGATGCCACAATCTATCAACAAGTATGGCACTTACACGGTGCGTGCCAAAGGCGAAGAAGAAGCTGAAAAGCTGGTAAGAGACGCTCACCTGCTGGAAGAAGCCGGATGTTTCGCCATTGTGTTGGAAAAGATTCCTGCCGTTTTGGCACAGCGGGTAGCCCGTGAACTCACCATCCCGGTGATAGGCATCGGTGCCGGAGGCTACGTGGACGGCCAGGTATTAGTGGTATCCGACATGTTGGGCATGACGCATGGGTTCAGTCCGCGCTTCCTGCGCCGTTACGCCGACCTGCATACCGTTATGACGGGTGCGATTGGGCAGTATGTGGAGGATGTGAAGAAGGGTGATTTCCCTAACGAGAACGAACAATATTAATCTGAAATATAGGCCGAAGCTATTGGCCGATTTCGTGGAACAGTAAAAAAGGTTTCTGTGATTATGTACGATGATTTCTTTTTTCCGTATGACAGGGCAAAGCTCTGGACGAAGAACATGGTGCTTTTGTCCCTCTCTCATTTTTTGCTCTACGTATCGCTTTATGCCATACTTCCGGCTTTGCCTATATGGTTGGTGCAGCAGTGGTCGTGTTCTTTTTCCGTAGCAGGCACCATCGTCGCTGTTTTTGCTCCGGCCATGTTTCTGCCGGGAGCTTTCAACAGCTATCTTATTGATGCATTCAGGCGGAAGAATGTCTGCTTGGTGTCCATGCTCTTGTTTGTAGTCACTTTGTGGCTTTATCCGCGTGTCGGTACCCTGTGGCTTATTTTGGCCATGCGTCTGTTACAAGGTGCCCTGTTCGGTGTGATAACCATGACCACGGGCAGCACGTTGGTCATTGATGTCACAGTCTCGTCCAGGCGTACCGATGCCAATGTGGCTTTTGCGTGGGTAGGACGTATGGGCATGGTGGTGGGACTTGTGCTGGGTATATACATTTATCCTTATTGGGATTTTATATACATTATATATATGGCGACGGTGCTGACTGCATTGGCTTGGCTGATGGTAGTACCTGTGGGTGTCTC
>JAUNIV010000176.1 GCA_030523385.1 Bacteroidales bacterium
CATTTGTTTATTTTTAATATTGGAATCAGAGAGCCAACTACTGATTCGCATATATTATATTATTATATATAGGATTGCGAAACTTTTACTGATTATCAATCCATTACGGTTACTCAATCCCAAAAGTTTGCATGGTTTTAACAAAAAGTTTCGCGAAACTTTCCGGGAATTATGCCAAACTTTCGGCAATTCCTCGCGCAAAACTGTGGGAAATTATAGCGGTTTCACTACAATCGGATTCCCATAAAATATCATCTTCACCATCTATCCAAACACTCCGCTTAACCATCTTTTTCATTTCGGGATGCCTATCTTTCAAAGAAACTGATTACATTTGCCCACACATCAAAAAAAACAGTTTGCCATGACCCTACAACAATTGGAATACATCGTTGCCGTTGACCGCTTCCGCCATTTTGCCAAAGCCGCGGAATATTGCCACGTGACCCAACCCACGCTAAGCGCCATGATACAAAAGTTGGAAGAAGAACTGGATGCCAGAATATTCGACCGCAGCAGGCAGCCCATCTACCCCACTCCTGCCGGCATGGGAATCATTGAGCAAGCCAAACAGGTACTGACGCAGGCAGAACACATCAAAAGCATCGTGAAAGAAGAAAAGCATTCTTTGGCAGGCACATTCCGATTGGGCATACTGCCTACTATCGCTCCCTACCTGTTGCCCCGCTTCTTTCCGTCGCTCCTCAAAGAGCATCCGGAGATGGATATCCGCGTGGCGGAAATGAAGACTACTGACATCAAACAGGCACTGCAAGACAGCGAAATAGATGCAGGCATCGTGGCAAGCCTGGCCGGTATGGAGGAGTTCAGCGAAACAACTTTGTTCTACGAAACATTTTATGCCTACGTGTCGGCCGAAAGCCGATTGTCGGCCAACGAAGTCATCCGCACTTCCGACCTGAACGACGAAGAACTCTGGCTGTTAGACGAGGGACATTGCTTCCGCGACCAGTTGATGCGCTTCTGCCAACTGAAGTCGGCACAGGCAAGCCAGCAGGCATACAGGTTGGGAAGCATGGAAACCTTCATGCGCATGGTGGAAAGCGGAAAGGGAACCACATTTATCCCCGAACTGGCCGTGTGTCAGCTCGAAGAAAAGCAGAAGCTGCTGGTACGTCCTTTCGCCATCCCCTGCCCCACGCGGAAGATTGTGTGGCTGACACGCAAAGACTACATCCGCCACACCCTGCAGGAGGCAGTGACTCAGAAGATACGGGCATCGGTTCCACGCTCAATGCTCACGCTAAAGCCCACGCAGACACTGATATAGATTTTGTCTATCGGACCATAAAACCTTTCAATCAAAAATCTTGTTTTATTCGGGAAATATGCTATATTTTTGCAGCGTAAACAAAAGAAAAGAACTAATTAAAACAAGAAACTTTATGGAACCGATTATCAATTCTCAACTTCCTGAATTCAAAGTTCAGGCTTTCCAAAACGGAAACTTCAAGACTGTAACCAACGAAGACGTGAAAGGCAAATGGGCCATTTTCTTCTTCTATCCTGCCGACTTCACTTTCGTATGCCCCACGGAGCTGGTGGACATGGCAGAAAAGTATGAGCAATTCCAGGCGATGGGCGTGGAAGTGTATTCGGTGAGCACCGACTCCCATTTCGTACACAAGGCATGGCACGATGCATCGGAAAGCATCCGCAAAATACAATACCCCATGCTTGCCGACCCCACCGGTGCCCTGTGTCGTGCATTCGGCGTGATGATTGAAGAAGACGGCATGGCCTATCGCGGCACATTCCTGGTGAACCCCGAAGGCAAAATCAAGATTGCCGAAATACAAGATAACAACATCGGACGAAATGCCGACGAACTGCTGCGCAAGGTGGAAGCCGCTCAGTTCGTAGCTTCACACGACGGCGAAGTTTGTCCGGCCAAATGGAAGAAAGGCAATGCAACGCTGAAGCCGAGCATCGACCTCGTAGGTAAAATCTAAGGTTATGTTGGACAGAAATTTACTCGACCAGGTGCAGGACATCTTCCTGCCCCTGTCATCCCGCTACACCTTCAGCATCACCTGCAATCCTCAGCACGAGCAGGCTCAGGAGCTCATTGATTTTCTGGACGATGTGGCCGGTTGTTCCGACAAGCTGTCGTGTCGTATCACTGAGACAGACGAGCCCCGCCTGGAGTTCTCTCTGCTGAAAGAAGGCGAGGAAACGGGCGTCACATTCCGCGGCATTCCCGGCGGGCATGAATTCAGTTCGCTGCTGTTAGCGGTGCTGAATGCCGACGGCAAAGGAAAGAACTTGCCGGACGAAGGCATCGTGCGTCGCATACGTTCGCTGAAAGGTCCCATTGAGTTGCAAACCTACGTATCGCTCACGTGTACCAACTGTCCCGACGTGGTGCAGGCACTGAACGTGCTGGCATTGCTGAACCCGCAAGTAACCCACCGGATGACAGACGGTGCCCTCTTTCAAGAAGAAGCCGATGCGCTGAAAGTGCAGGCAGTGCCTTCGGTCTATGCCAATGGCGAACTGCTGCATGTGGGTCGCGGCTCGTTGGGCGAACTGCTGCAAAAACTGGAAGAGCGTTTCGGCACGCAGTCACAGGCCGATTCTGTCCCTGCCCGCAAGGATTTTGACGTGCTGGTGGTAGGCGGCGGACCTGCCGGAGCCTCAGCAGCCATCTATTCGGCACGCAAGGGATTGCGCGTGGCGGTCATTGCCGAACGCATAGGCGGACAAGTAAAAGAGACGGTGGGCATAGAGAATCTGATTTCCGTGCCTCAAACCACCGGCGCACAGCTTGCCGACGCCCTGCGCAACCACATCGGCCATTATCCGGTGGAAGTGTTCGAGAACCGGAAGATCGAAAAAGCCGACCTGCAAGGCAAAGAAAAGGTTATCACAGCCGTCGGAGGCGAGACCTTTGCCGCTCCCGCAGTCATCCTTGCCACAGGAGCAAGTTGGCGCAGGCTGAATGTGGAGGGAGAATCGGAATACATAGGCCGTGGGGTTGCTTTCTGCCCGCATTGCGACGGGCCTTTCTATCAAGGCAAGCATGTCGCCGTCATAGGCGGAGGCAATTCGGGCATCGAAGCCGCCATCGACCTGGCAGGCATCTGTAGCAAAGTGACCGTGTTTGAGTTTGCCGACACGCTGAGAGCCGACCAGGTGTTGCAAGACAAGGCACGCAACCTTCCGAATGTAGAGATTTTCACGTCGTCGCAAACGACCCGCGTGACGGGTAACGGCGAGAAGGTGACAGCCATCCGCGTGAAGAACCGCCTCACCGAAGAGGAATATGACTATCCATTAGACGGAATCTTCGTACAGATAGGACTGGCAGCCAACAGCGCACCGTTCCGCGAAGCACTGGACACGACTCCCGCCGGAGAAATCAAGATAGATGCTTTCTGCCGCACCACCCTGCCGGGTGTATATGCAGCCGGAGATGTATCCAATGTGCCCTACAAACAGATTGTCATTGCCATGGGAGAAGGTGCGAAAGCAGCCCTTTCGGCTTTCGACGACCGCATACGGGGCGTATTGTAAATATGAATATGGAAAATTAACAATTTCCCGAAACGACCAACGCTTTATTTTCCTACATTTGCCTCTTGTTGTAGAACTTTAAATACGAAACGACATGAAAGCAAATCCTGTATTTAGTTTATGCATCCCCACCAAACTCCTTTTCGGATGTGGGGAAATCAAGAAGTTATCAAGTGAGAAAGTACCGGGAAAGAAAGCGTTGGTCGTTATTTCATCGGGAACCTCCATGCGGAAATACGGGTACCTGGAGAAGGTACTTGCCCAACTCAGACTGAACAATGTAGAAACCGTCGTCTATGACAAGATCCTGCCCAACCCCATCAAGGAACATGTGATGGAAGCAGCAGCCTTGTGTCGCGAAGAAAAATGTGATTTCGTAGTAGGACTGGGCGGTGGAAGCTCCATCGACTCGGCCAAAAGCATCGCTGTCATGGCATGCAACGAAGGAGATTATTGGGACTACGTGCAAGGCGGAAGCGGCAAAGGCCGTCCGGTGAGCAAGGCACTCCCCATCGTGGCTATCCCCACTACCGCCGGCACCGGAACGGAAGCCGACCCGTGGACAGTCATCACCCATGAGACGGCACAAGAGAAAATCGGGTTCGGATCTCCGCTCACCTATCCCACCCTGTCCATCATCGACCCCGAACTGATGGTCTCCATCCCTCCACATCTGACCGCTTATCAGGGCTTCGATGCCTTCTTCCATGCAGCCGAAGGATTCATTGCCAACTGTGCCACACCTATCAGCGACCTCTATGCACTGGAAGCCATACGCCTCCTCTATAAATACCTGCCTGTGGCCGTGGCCGACGGCAAGAACCTGAAGGCACGCGCCAAAGTGGCATGGGCCAGTACGCTGGCAGGCATGGTGGAATCTACCTCCAGCTGCACGTCCGAGCATTCATTGGAACATGCCATGAGTGCATACTATCCGCAGTTGCCTCACGGAGCCGGACTGATAGCCATCTCCGAAGCCTACTTCGAGACCTTCCGCCACGACTGCACGAAGCGTTACATGAAGATGGCCGACGTAATGCTGCAACGCAAGAGCAACCGTTCGTCCGATTTCATCGATGCCTTGGTAGCTCTGCAGAAAGCCTGCGGCGTGCGCCCCATCCGACTGAGTGAATACGGCATACAGTCCGATGACTTCCACAAGTTCCTGCAAAACGCACGAGACACCATGGGCGGTCTCTTCACGCTGGATCCTCGCCCCATGAGGGATGAAGAAGTATTAACCATATTCGAAAAATCCTATCAATGATACATAAAGAACAAGACCTTGCCGTAAGCTGTTACGGCAAGGTCAAACCACTGAAATATGATTTGGTTCTCCTACCCTGGGGAGCCACAGAGCCACACAATCTGCATCTGCCCTATCTGACAGACTGCATACTGAGCCACGACATCGCGCTGGATGCCGCGCTGCTGGCACAAGAACAATACGGAGTGCGCTGCATGGTGATGCCCTACGTCACTGCCGGAGCACAAAACCCTGGACAGCGCGATCTGAACTTCTGTATCCACTATCGTTCGGAAACTCAAAAAGCCATACTGACCGACATTGTAGCCTCCCTTTATGCACAGGGACACCGCAAGCTGGTCATCATCAACGGACACGGAGGAAACACATTCAAGGGGATGATACGGGATTTGTCCGTAGATTATCCCGATTTCCTCATAGGCAGCAGCGAATGGTTTGCCGTGATTCCCCCTCGCGACTACTTTGACCAACCGGGCGACCATGCCGACGAGGTGGAAACTTCGGTCATGATGCACTATCATCCCGAACTGGTCAATCTGGAAGAGGCCGGCAATGGCGATTACAAGCGTTTCGCCTCACCCATGTTGAATGAAAAGGTGGCATGGATACCCCGCAACTGGCAACGGGTATCACAAGATACAGGCATAGGAAATCCGAAACTGGCAACGGCAGAGAAAGGAAAACGATATGCGGAAGCAGTGGTGAAGAAGTATGCCCAACTGTTCTATGAATTGACCCAAGGAGAAATCTATCCATAGAAACGCAGCAGGCAATGAGACCTGTTCCGCTCCCATTGCCTGCTCCTATAATTCATCTGTCAGAATCACTTCAAATGAATCTTAAACTGAATGCCCCCTGAGAAATAACGGCATCGGTTCAGTTCTACCACGGCATTGATGTAATCTTTCCAAATGGAATATTCCATTCCCACATTCACCTGATACTTCGGACCATCCGGATCAAAACGAAGATTCTCCTTCACGTCCGTATAACCCGGCAGAACTTCCGCCATCAGGTTAATGCCAT
>JAUNIV010000177.1 GCA_030523385.1 Bacteroidales bacterium
GACGATGGTTCACATACACATTTCCGATGGCTGCACAGGTTTCGCAATAGGCCGACATGTTGGGCAATTCATAGTTCTTGCCGAAGGCTTCTCCGTTGTTAGTTGCTCCGATACCACCGGTGATGTAATACTTCTTGCTGACAATGTTGTCCCAGATGCGGTCAATGGCATGAATGTAAGCCGTATCGCCTGTGAGGGCAGCTACATCGGCCATACCGGCATACATATAAGCGGCACGCACGGCATGTCCCACAGCCTCATCCTGTTCTACCACAGGCTTGTGTGCCTGGCTGTATTCATCGGTACGGGAGGTATAGCCACGCTTGTCGAGGAAGAATTTGGCCTGGTCCAGGTATTTCTGTTCGCCCGTTACCAAGTACAATTTGGCCAATGCCATTTCTGCAATCTGATGGCCTGGCACACGTACCACCTGGTCTTTTCCTTCGCCTATCTCGCGGCAGACACAGTCGGCATAACGAATGGCGATATCGAGGAAGTTACGCTTTCCGGTAGCCTGATAGTGGGCAATGGCTCCTTCTACCATGTGGCCTAAGTTGTAGAACTCATGGCTCAAATCTTCCACCAGTTCCCAGCGCTTTGTTCCTGCCCATTCGTGCGGATGCTTGGGGTTCATGGTGCGGCTGGTATAGAGATAGCCATCCGGCTCTTGTGCGGCTGCCACAATCACGAGCACGCTATCAATATATTTGGCCAGTTTCTTGTCCGGATAAGTCTGGAGCAGGTAGCTGGCACCCTCGATAGTCTTATACACATCGGTATCATCGAAAGAGAATCCGCCCACATGGATGGTATCACAAGGATGGGCTGCATTGACAAAGTTGGTGTAACGTCCGGTTTCCTCGCATTTGCTGAATGCCAAGGGAATGGTTACTTCACGGCTAGCCTTGAGGCGTTGTCCCCAAAAGGCATCGGTCACTTTTACCGAAGTGAAGGGCACGGGGTCAATAGGGTATCCGTGCGATTGGTTTTTCACTTGTGCCTGGCTGCCCAGTGCAACGGTGGCAAGCAAGGCGGTTGCTAATAGTTTTTTCATGGTTTCTATCGTTTTTATAATTATTTCATTCACGGTCTTGTGGCAATGGCAGATACTCATCCCATAACTTCAATGAGTGCAGCCAGCCGCTAAACGGCCATTCATTTTCTGCATTTTTGCCCAAAGTTACGAATTGTGACGGTTTTACCAACAACTGAATGTCCTTTTCGCTGATAAGTTTTCCATTGATGTAAACCTGCTCCATCCGTCCGTCGAAGCAGATATAGACGTGCTGCCATTGGCCTTCCAGTGTTTTCATGTCCTTGTAACCGGCATCTTCGTACCATCCGTAGTGGTTGATGACGCCGCAACGAGGCTCTGTGCCGTTCACCAGCATAATCTTTTCCAGCTCGTCGTGCGAGGTGGTGAAATCGGCCACACATTCGTTTTCGGCAATGGAGTCATTCAGTATCCAGGCTTCCAGCGTGTAGGGTGCATTGTCCAGCAGAGTAGCGGGCAATGAGAAAGAAGAGCGGAAGAATTGCTTGCCGTCGAAGCGGAAGGCCTTCTTTCCTTGCACATCATCTACCAACATCGGTTCGCGACGTTGTGCCTCAAAGTAGCCGCTTACTCCGTGGTTGGGCAGGTACATAGCCGTATCGCCCACGGCAAAGTCATCGGCAGTGACAGACACCACCAGACCTTTCTTTTGCTGTTCTGCCACAGGCAGGCGCACAATGTCGGTCGTTGCATCGTATGCCTTTTCGGCTTCTTCCTGTTTCCAGTTGTAATATCTCAAGTTGGTTATAACCAATGGCTCTGTGCCGGAAGAGACTGTCAGCAGCCCATCGCTCATTGCCAGTTCCTTGCCGGCACTTTGCCATTCACCTAACCTATAAACCATTGCGCTCAGGGTATGTTCTTTAGCGGGAGAGAGTTGAGGATGGCGATACTCCAGCACCGTATTGGGTGCCAGCACCACGGCATCGCGTCCGCCTATCCGTTCGCTGCGGGCAGCTCCTTGTTTCAATCGGAAAGAACCTCCCAACATACCTTCGTTATTGTTCCATTCGCGTCCGTCCCAATCGGCTGCGGTGAGTCCGAGCCATTGTTGCGGACAACTGTCTTCTGTATGGCCGAACACTTTGATGTTCCACACCGCTCCGCCGAATCCGTTTTTCTGTCCGCCCGTAAAGGTGAGGCGCACATAGCGTGCTTTGACTTGTCCGAAATCCACCATCGGACTACCTGCCAAACGGTTCTGACGCTTGTCGGCAAAGATGTCCCATTGCTTGCCGTCGGCCGATGTCTCTATCAGATATTGATAGAACTGCGTGCCATATTCAAATTGTGTCCACACGGTCCGTATCTCTTGTGCCTTACCTAAGTCCAGCTCAATCCATTCCTGACCCATGCCTGCGGGACGCCACAGAGTACCGTTGTTGTCGTCCACCGCATATTCAGCACGGAAGTTTTCATCGTAGGCTGATGAAGCCTTTACCTGACAACCATAAGCCAGATTCTTTGATTTCACTGTGTTGGTAGCCAGTGCACCTACGCCTTCGTGAGTGGGTACAATCTTCTTGATGCTTCCGTCTTCGGCAAACTCCATGCGGTCTATGCAAAGCTGGCGATGGAAACCACGGTTGGAGTGCGGATTGTCGTGACGGTGATAGACGATGTAGTAATTGCCGTTTTCTTCCAACACGCTGTGATGGCCGGGACCGTGCACCGTGCCGTCGGCATTGGTCTCCAAGATGCAACCGCGATAAGTGTAAGGGCCGAGCGGCTTATCCGATGTGGCATACTGCACGCGATAGGTATGGTCATGGCATGAGCCGGAGGAATACATGAAGTAATACACTCCGTTGCGTTTCAGCACAAAAGGAGCTTCGAAGAAGTCGGTCACTTCCGTGTTGGGGATAAGACGGGTTTCCGTAAAGCCCTTCATGTCCGGAGTAAGTTTTCCGGCACCACAGCCGAAGCCTTTGTAGATGCCCCATGTGCCCCAATACATATAAACCGAACCGTCATCGTCCACAAAAGTTTGTCCATCCAGCGTGATGGCATTGGTCACAAAGCGGTCGGGCACCAGCACGGCATCGTTCTCGCCCAAAATATTCTTCCACGGGCCGCGCGGCGTCTCACTTACACCGCAATGGATGGTACAAGGCTGGCAATAGATGTAGTAATACTTTCCGTCCGTATGCTTCAGCACGTCGGGTGCCCATATCCAGTGTGTGTCGGGCCAGTTCATAGGCAGCAGCGTCCAGTTGACGAAATCCTTGCTGCTCCACACCTGTGCAGGGCCGAATCCGGCTCCGCTTCCGTCGGTGGTGGCATACATATAATAAGTATCGCCGAATTTCTTCACTGTGGGGTCGGCAAAATAACCCGGAATGATGGGATTGCCTGTACCCGGTGCATCAAATGCAGTTTGCGCAAAGGCAGTAGCAGTCCCCATCAGCAGGGAAAAGGTAGTCAGTTTCAGTATATTATTCATAATCTTCATTTTAATTCTTCCAGTTTCATGGCAAAACCTCCGCCCGAAGCCAGATGCACGGTGAGGCGGCTATCCTTGTTGATGGTCATGATTTCCTTGCGATAGTCTTCGGCCTGCTTGTTGGCGTTGATGCCGTCGGCAAAGAGCGTGGCCTTGTACTGCGTTCCGGCAGGGAGGAAAGAAAAATCCAGTTGCACGTCGCGCTCGTCCCAGTTGGTCATGCCGCCTACATACCAGCCGGCATCCTTTTGGCGCACGCTTACGATGTATTTGCCCAGCTCGCCCGAAGCGATGAATGTGGAATCCGTCGTGACAGGCAGCGAAGCGATGAAGTCCACACACTCCTGCTCATTGAGGTAATTGGTGGGAGCATCACACAGCATGGTGAAAGGCGAATCGTGTACGATGTAAGCGGCCAGCTGATGGCAACGGGTTCCCATGCTCATGGGCGAATAATACACTGCCCGCCAGTCGGCTTTCGTAGCATTGCGCATGGCTCCGGGCGTATAGTCCACCGGTCCTGCCATCATGCGGATGTAGGGGAAAGTGACATCATAAAGCGGCATGTTGTTCTTGATGTCCGTCCATTTCACTTCTTCCATGCCGAATACACTTTCAAAGTTAATGACATTGGGATAAGTGCGGTTCAGTCCCGTAGGCTTATAGATGCCGTGCAGGTCGAGCGTCAGCCTGTGGCGGGCGGTAGCTTCGGCTATGCGATAGACCATCTCGACAGCCGTCTGGTCGTCACGGTCTAGGAAGTCCACCTTGAATCCTTTGATGCCCATGGCCGCATACTTCTCGCAAGCTGCTTCCAGTTGGGAGTCGAGCACATTGAACACTGTCCAAAGCACCAAGTCCACTCCTCGCTCGCGTCCGTAGGCCACCAGTTCCTCCAAGTCCAGTTCGGGAATGACGGTAAGCATATCGCCACTCTTCGGCTCATACCATCCCTCGTCCAACACCACGAACTCGATGCCGTTGCGTGCGGCAAAATCTATATAATACTTATAGGTATCCATATTGATGCCTGCCTTGAAAGGTACTCCTTTCAGGTTCCAGTCGTTCCACCAGTCCCATGCCACCTTTCCGGTCTTTATCCACGAAGTATCCTCCACGCGGCTGGCAGAAGCCAACGCATACACCAAGTTATTCACCGGCATGTCAGCATCCCGTTCGGTCACGGCCATCACGCGCCACGGATACGTGCGTGCCCCTTCGCTCTTAGCAATGAAATCGGCAGTCTTCGTCACATACTCCTGCTTTCTCCACGGATAGAAGTCCGTTTCCGTCGGATAATGCGCAAACACACCCTTTAGCAAACACCCCGTTTCTCCATTCTTCATTCCCTTCACGAACATGCCCGGATAAGCTTCGAGGTCACTTTCCAGCAAAGTCAGTTTCGCACGTCCGCAGTCCACCGTCACGGGCAGGAAAGCAAGTTTGGGCTGAGCCTGACTCAATGGAGTCACATCATATACATTCTGGAAAGCCATGTAGAGCGGCTGCTTGTCGTTGGTGGAATAAGGCAGCCAGGCCGTAGGATCGCCAGGGAAGCAATATTCAGCCACCTCTTCCCGAATCACCGTCTCGCTCCTTCGGGTGGTATAGAACCGATAGGCCACTCCCTCGTTGTAGGCACGGAAGGTTATCCCGAAGCCTCCGTTCAGCTTCAAGTCCAGCTCACAGTATTCGGCTGTGAACTCCTTGAAGCGATAGAACGGAGCCTTCACCTGGTCTTTCACCTTTTTTCTCCGCTCGCCCGTCACGCGGGGAGCGTCACCTATTGAAGTTCCATCAGTCAAAACCAAACCTATATTAGAGTGAGATAAAATCGTGTCGCCTTGACAGGTAAGCTGATAAGAAAGCCGTTCGGCAGCTTTCACCTCCACCGTCATTCGTCCGTCGGGCGATGACAGCATGTATTTCTTTTCTTTGGCTGCGAGGGTGGTGCTGCCCAAAAGGAGTGCCAGACCAAGCAACAGTCTGGGTATTCTCTTGTTGTTTTTCATCATATTATTCGGTTTTTCATTCTTTTGTTATGCTGCAAAGTAAGGAAAAGAAACGCAAAAAGGATGAATCAATCGTACAAGGATATACTAAAATCGTCTAAACATCCCTGCCCCAGAGGCTTTCCAAGGGCAGTTTTATACGATTTTAGTATTTGATTGGATTATTTTCCCCGCGATGAAAGCAAGGATAAAGGAATTTAGATTGGCATATATAATTTCTTCTGGTATGTATCAATGTCTGAGGGCAAAATCTCTCCAGTGTTGTCATGAAGCATCC
>JAUNIV010000178.1 GCA_030523385.1 Bacteroidales bacterium
ATATACCCTCGATAATCTGAAAGCACAAAAGAGAGAAGAAATTTTGTTCAAGCAATTCATCAGTCTGTTATCCGAACACCGATGCAAGGAAAGGCGTGTGGACTTCTATGCCGAGCAATTATATCTCAGCCCCAAGCATTTCTCGACGGCTGTGAAGAAAGTCAGCGGGAAAACTGCCGGTGAGTGGATTGACGAATATGTGATATTGGAGGCAAAGACTTTGCTGAAGTATTCTGCCATGTCTATTCAGGAAGTGGCTTACTACATGAATTTCCCGAATCCTTCTTTCTTCGGAAAATATTTCAAGCATCACACGGGGATGACGCCCAGTGAATATAAGGTGCAATGATTATTGCATGGGAATGATAACATACCTATATTATATTTATATGGGCGAAAAATATTCCGCCCATATAAATATAATATAATAGTACAACTATCAGAATAACTTAGCAGGATATTCACCAGCATCAACCAATGCCTTGATCTTATCTACTACGCTCTGACGGTCTTCGGGATAAGTCACGCCAAACCATTTGCTGGCCGTATCGAGCACTTCCACTGTAGCAGTACCTTCGTTAATCAGCTTGTCCACCATGAGCGGGATGAAGAATTCGCTCTTCAGGTTCTCCATGTTCTTCGGATTGCTCAAGAATTCCTTGAAGTATTCCTTGCTGTAAGCAAAGTAATCGGGAGTAAAGCCCCAGAAGTTCATGCTCACCGGAGTAGTGTCGGGAGTAGCTGTCCATTCATCGTTGTCATCCAGATATTTCACTTCGCCGTCTATGCGCTGTATCTTTGTACGCTCTACTACAGAAGTAAGAAGTCCGTCGGCATTTGTTTCGCAGATTCCACGAGACACGGTTCCGCTTTCGCTCAGCGTATTGCCTACACGGAAGCCCACCATGGCGTATGTGTTCTTAGCGCCTTCGGGTAATGAGGAAAGGAATTTACCCATCACCTGATAAGAGTCGCGTCCGTAGAAGTCATCGCAATTAATTACGGCAAACGGTTCTTTGATAACGTCTGCTCCCATCAGCACAGCGTGGTTGGTTCCCCAAGGCTTTGTGCGTTCAGCGGGGCAGGTAAAACCTTCAGGCAGGTCATCCAAAGCCTGGAACACCAGTTCGCAAGGAATATGGCCTTCGTATTTAGAGATAATCTTGTCGCGGAAATCCTGTTCAAAATCTTTACGGATAACAAAGACTAATTTGCCGAATCCAGCATTGATGGCATCGTAAATGGAGTAGTCCATAATGGTTTCGCCGTTAGGACCCAGTCCGTCTAATTGTTTCAAGCCTCCGTAACGGCTGCCCATACCGGCTGCCAATAAAAATAAAGTTGGTTTCATAGTTTTTTATTTAAATAAATTATGTTCATGCCACAAAGCTACAAAAAAACATAAGAATATCCGAATAAAGCAGATATTTTTTCTACTTATAATGATTATTGTTCAAGAAAAAAACAATAATTTAGCAATCGGTTAATACTGCCGATGAAGCATTGGCGGTTGATGCCACAGATTTCTTAAGCATTAATCCATTAATTCATCAACCATTATGAAAAAGATTTTCATTATTTTGCCGATGCTTCTTCTACTCTTCTCGGTCGGCACGAGGGCTGCAAGAGTAGACAGTATTCTGATACAAAGCCCCGCATTGAAGAAAGATGTGAAAGTAACGGTTATCTGTCCGGACAAAGCCTTGCAAGGAGAAAAATGTCCTACCCTCTATTTGCTGCACGGACACGGCGGAAACGAAAAGACTTGGATAACCCAAATCAAACCTGATCTGCCGGAGATAGCCGAGCGCGACGGCATTATCATTGTTTGTCCGGACGGAGAAAACAGCTGGTATTGGGACAGCCCCGTCAATAAAGATTATAAGTATGAGACATTCATGTATCAAGATTTGGTTCAGCATATAGATAAGAATTATGCTACGAAGGCGGACAGAAATCACCGGGCCATCACCGGACTGAGCATGGGCGGACATGGTGGCTTATGGCTTTCCATCCGACATCAGGATGTATTCGGTGCCGGTGGAAGCATGAGCGGGGGCTTGGACATACGTCCCTTTCCCGAAAACTGGCACATGAAAGACCACCTGGGAGAAGAAGCCACCAATCAGGAAGTATGGGACAACCACACGGTTATCAACCAGTTGGACAAACTGAAAGACGGCAGTCTAGCTATCATCATAGATTGCGGATACGGTGATTTCTTCTTAGAAGTGAACAAAGCTGTACATGAGAAATTATTGGAGAATGGCATCGGACATGACTTTATTGTACGTCCGGGCATACACAAGAACAATTATTGGAACAATGCGATAGACTATCAGATTTTGTTTTTCAAGAAGTTTTTCGACAAAGCGGAATAGTTCTCCAGTCGGGCAGACCCGTGTGTCTGCCCGATGACAAAAGATAATTTAAAACGGATAGCCAATAGCAAAGTGCAATCCCAATCCATCCTTGAACTTAGGAATGTTATAGTAACCGCTTTTCCCTGTATCGTAGGGAGCATGGAGGGCAATACCCAAATCCAAACGGATAACCAAAAACGTAAGGTCGTAGCGCAAGCCCACACCTGTGCCCAACGCAATGCTCTTGCCCAAATTGCGTAAGGTGATTTCACCTCCCGGACGGGCATTATTGCCATCGGCATCCTCCTGACTGCGAAGCAACCACACATTACCGGCATCTAAGAAAGCCGCTCCATGCAAATCACCAAAGATGGGGAAACGATACTCCACATTGGCTTCCAACTTCAAATCACCTGTCTCATCAATATAACCGTAGCGATTATCCTCACCCGGATGATAAGTACCCGGGCCAATGGAACGAACCGTGAAAGCACGGATGCTGTTGGCACCACCTATATAGAACTGTTCGCTATAAGGAGCCACCGTCTGGTTGCCGTAAGCATAGAGAATACCTCCCATCAGGCGGGTGGCCAAATATTGCTTTCCGCTGATTTTAAAGAGACAACGCATCTCGGTAGTCATTTTCAAGAACTGGGCATACGGACTGTTCAGCAGTTTCTTGCCCGTTTCCTTGAAGCCTTTGCCAAATGCCGCATATATCAGCGACGTGGCATTTCCGGCCGATGTGAAGGATGTTTCCCACCACAGATTGTGTCGCCGCTTCATCGGAGCATTGTCATAAGTGAGCGTATAGCTCATGGCCGGAATGAACTGATTGCCCAAACTGAGCGACAAACTGCGGTTGACAGCCGTAATGGAGTCAAACTGCTGGGTGGTGTGCTGCAAGGTGTTGAAAGTAAGACGGAACGGTGTGATAGAATGTTTCCACATCCGCGAAGGCTGGAAATCGTATGTGACAGTTCCGCCAAACGAAAGCATCTTGAAGAAGCGGGCACGGTTCAACTGGTTGGCATAAAGTTTGAAAAGCGTGTGCTGAGGGAAACGCGAACGCTTCAGCTTCTGACTGGCCCACGGAGTCATGAGCCTCGGATAGTCCAACGAGAACGAAGCTCCCAACTCGTAAGAGTTCATCATGGAGTTGTCACCCTCCACGGTGGAGTTGGTCTGCCATTCATACGAACCTTTCATTTGGAAAGAGAAAGTGGCTCCGGTACGCATGAAGTTCTTACGCGAGAGGCTGAATGCAGCTCCCGGCCCTGTCTGGTCCGTACTCTTGGTCGTGACGTTGAACTCCAGCTCGCCGTCGTATGGCTGGTCGAACACGGCACTCATGCGCACGTTCAGCGTATCGCATCCGGGCAAGGTATCTTTCGGCACATAGCGGAACTCCGTGTGCTTGAAAACGCCCAACCGCGCAATGGCTTCCTGCGTGTAGCTCTGACGTGCCTGCGAGTAGAGCTGCCCTTTCTTGTAAAACATCCGTTTAGACAACACACTGGGGCGAATGCCCGGCTTCTTTCCGCTATAATATACAGTCAAAGTGGGATAGACAAGGGAGTCTGTAGGCATCTCTCCATTATACCCGACTAAATAAACAGAGGTATTACCTATATAATAAGTACGCTTCGCCTCGGCAGGCACGCCCGGCTTGGGGACTACTTGCAGACTGACAAAGCCCGGCTTCTGCAACGTATCGGCACGGAACGTGATAAACTCGGGACGGAAATAGTAATATCCGTTATTGCGGAAGAGGGTGCTCAACCGCTGGCGTTCCTCTTCCAACGTAAGCACGCTGAAATTGTCACCTTTGTGCAAAAGACGCTGCTTGTCAGTGGCACGTATCAGGCTGTCGGCACGAGCGGGATAGTTCACATACATAATGGAATCCAGAAAGAAAGGCTTTGCCATGTCTATGACATAGCTCAACCGGGCTTTACGGGGATTCTTCAGCGAATCGACGGAGTAAGAAACCGTTCCGTTGAAGAAGCCGTAATCGTGCAGCAGGTTGGTGGCCACCTTGACACGTGTTTCGGGATTCACCGTAGAAAGATAGACAGGCCGGGAGGCCAACTTGCGGAATATAAAATGCCCCAATCCCTTTTTATTCTGGTATTTCACGAAGTCATTGTATATCCACAAGCCTACGGGAAACGGCCAACGCATGGAGTTGCTTCCCAATATGGCATTGTTGGGCGGATAGGACAAGGCTGCCTGCACTTCTTCCAGTGTCTGCACACCTGCCGGAGTCTTGTCTTCGTTCAACACCTCCATCTTCTTCACACCCACGTAGAGGGTTTCGTCTTCCGCCAGGTTCTTGGTGGTGGAACAGGATGCCGCCAGCAACACAAGTACCGACAGGACAAGCGTCCTTATGCAACACTCTGCTCTCATCGTTCTGCTATTCTTGCTCTGTAACCTCTTCATTTGCATTCTTCTTTCTGTTTCTGAAAATAAACAATTCTCCCAATCGGCTCATTTTCTTGCGGAGCACGATACCCACACCGGTCTCGGTTATCTCGCCTTCGAGCACACTCTCGTAATTCTTGTCGTGGAAGAGCTTGACGTAGCGCGTGCCGCTGTTATCCAACCTGTATTCCACGGAAACATTGTCGATGAAGGTTTCATCCTGCTGCACGGTGCTTCCAGTAGAAACCTTTCCGCCTATCACAATGCGGAAGCGGTTATTCCAGAAGCGTTTGGCAAACTGGAAATTATAGTCTGTACGCTTGCCGCTGCCGTCGGCATCGTCCACTGTCTCCATGCCCACATTGATATCCAATGCCTTTCCGGCTATGTTGGAAATCTCGCTTTGCAGGAAAGAGTTGAGGGCGTTGTTCACATTGAATGCTCCTCCGGTAGAGTTTCCTTCGGCCATATAGACTCCCGTCACCAGCATGGTGATGGCCAGTTTGCCCCGTTCTTCGGCCGACATGGCGTTCAGTTGGTCTTGCACAGTGGCATCTTCGGGAGCAGAAAGCGTAAAGGCCAGTCCCAAATTCTCCAATCGTTGGTTCAGCACAATACCCACATCGAAGCCCACCATGCGCGAGGCTTGCCCGCTCTCGCCCACCGAAGCCCGCACACGTTCGGTAGCCGTGATGCTGAGCTGCGGATTCATGATATTGCCCGTCCACTCTACGTAACTTCCGTTTTGTATGTTGAAAGTCTTCAGCGGAATGATGGGTATTTCGTATTTCATCTCTCCGCTTATCAGCGAATAGCGTCCCGTGAGCAGCATGTCTCCTTGCGGTGTATATTGGAAAGACAGGTCTCCCCCACCCTCCAGCAGCATGTAGTTGGACCCGTCGGGCACCAAATCCACCCGGGCTTGTACGGCAGGGTCTATGTGCATGGTCATGGCCATGTCCATTCCTCCCAAAGAGATG
>JAUNIV010000179.1 GCA_030523385.1 Bacteroidales bacterium
TGTACAGATAGGCTCGAATATCAAGTTGTATGAAACGAGAAACTGTGTGGTACACACTACGCAAGAAAAGAAAGTAGTGGTGCAAGGGTTGGATGGTTATATCGTGGCCGAGAAGGATGATACATTGCTCATCTGCCGGCTGAGCGAGGAACAGCGCATCAAAGAGTTTTCGGAAGAATAATAATTATTATTTTTTTCTCTGACTGACATTGTTGACTATCCATCGGATTGACTGATGGAATAGTTACCATAAATATTATGTATTACGATTATTAGTAAAAAGATGAAAAAGGTTGCTTTAATTTCAGGTATTACAGGTCAGGACGGATCGTTCCTGGCAGAGTTTTTGATAGAGAAAGGATATGAAGTGCATGGCATATTGCGCCGTTCTTCTTCATTCAATACGGGGCGTATCGAGCATCTTTATTTGGATGAATGGGTGCGAGACATGCAGAAGACGCGTCTGGTGAACTTGCATTGGGGAGACATGACCGACAGTAGTTCTTTGATACGTATCATTCAGTCCGTACAGCCCGATGAAATATACAACCTGGCCGCTCAGAGCCACGTGAAGGTAAGTTTTGACGTGCCCGAATATACCGCTGAGGCCGATGCCATAGGCACTTTGCGCATGCTGGAGGCTGTGCGTATATTGGGATTGGAGAAGAAAACCAAAATCTATCAGGCTTCCACTTCCGAACTTTTCGGACTGGTGCAGGAAGTTCCGCAGAAGGAGACAACGCCTTTCTATCCGCGTTCTCCGTATGGCGTGGCCAAGCAATATGGTTTTTGGATTACCAAGAACTATCGCGAAAGCTATGGCATGTTTGCCGTAAACGGTATTCTGTTCAATCACGAGAGCGAACGTCGCGGCGAGAACTTCGTAACCCGTAAGATAACTTTGGCAGCAGCGCGCATAGCACAGGGCTTCCAAGACAAACTTTATTTGGGTAACCTTAATTCGTTGCGCGACTGGGGATATGCCAAAGACTATGTGGAGTGCATGTGGCTCATCCTGCAACACGAGACGCCCGAAGACTTTGTCATAGCTACCGGCGAGTATCACACCGTGCGCGAATTTTGTACGTTGGCTTTCCATGAAGTGGGCATCGAACTGCGTTGGGAAGGCGAAGGCGTCAATGAAAAAGGTATCGACATAGCCACAGGACGCGAATTGGTGGCTGTAGATCCGAAGTATTTCCGTCCGGCAGAAGTGGAACAGTTGTTGGGTGACCCCACTAAAGCTAAGACTCTTTTGGGATGGAACCCGCGCAAGACTTCTTTCCCCGAACTGGTGAAAATCATGGTGAAGCATGACATGAAGTTTGTGAAGAAACTCTATCTGAAAGCTCAGGTAACGGAATGATGGAAAAGACAGCTAAGATATATGTGGCAGGACATCACGGATTGGTGGGTTCTGCCATTTGGAATAATTTGCAGCAGAAAGGTTATACGAATCTGGTAGGTCGTTCGCATCGCGAACTGGATTTGCTGGACGGACAGGCCGTAAAGAAATTCTTTGATGAAGAACAACCCGAATATGTGATACTGGCCGCTGCCCATGTGGGCGGCATCATGGCCAACAGTCTTTATCGGGCCGATTTCATTTATCAGAACCTCCAGATTCAGCAGAATGTGATAGGAGAGAGCTTCCGTCACGGAGTGAAGAAACTGCTCTTTTTGGGTAGCACTTGTATTTATCCGCGCGACGCGCAGCAACCCATGAAAGAAGAAGTGCTGCTGACTTCTCCGCTGGAATACACCAACGAGCCATATGCCATAGCGAAGATTGCCGGACTGAAGATGTGTGAGAGCTTCAACTTGCAGTATGGCACGAACTACATAGCCGTAATGCCTACCAACCTTTATGGTCCGAACGACAACTTCCATTTGGAAAACAGCCACGTATTGCCGGCCATGATTCGCAAGATTCATTTGGGCAAATGCCTACATGAAGGAGATTGGGAAGCCGTGCGGAAGGACATGGATCTTCGTCCGGTGGAAGGCGTGAGCGGCGCTCAGACGAATGAGGAGATTCTGTCAGTCTTGAAGAAATACGGCATTACGGAACAGGAAGTGATTCTTTGGGGTACCGGAAAACCTTTACGCGAGTTCTTGTGGAGCGAAGAGATGGCCGACGCCAGTGTGTATGTGATGGAACATGTGGATTTCAAAGATACATATACCGAAGGTGCAAGAGACATCCGCAACTGCCATATTAACATAGGTACAGGCAAGGAAATTACGATTGGCCGGTTGGCGGAACTGATTGTTGCTGAGGTAGGTTATCGTGGAAAATTGTCTTTCGATGCAACGAAGCCCGACGGGACAATGCGGAAACTGACGGATGTGAGCAAGCTGCATGCATTGGGGTGGCATCATCGTATCGACATAGAAGAAGGGGTACACAAAATGTATCAATGGTATTTGGGCTGCGACACATTATCCTCAGTGTCGAGTCATCGTTAGTAATCGTCACGCGTTGTCGTTACTAATCGTTCAACATCATCATTACTAATCGTACAGCTCCATCGTCCTGATGGTGCTTCAAAACAAAAAAAGGGGCGGATCTATGAAATCCGCCCCTTTTTTGATTATTAGTCTTTACTTATTTCCAATCGTCTTCAGCATCTCCTGCACGGCTGCTTCCAGTTGTTGGTCTTCGCCTTGCAGGCTCTTTTCGGGCGCATTGTAAACCTCAATGTCCGGAGAGAGCTGATGGTTTTCGGCATATTGTCCGCGCATATCCATGCATCCCACCTGCGGAATACCGAATACTATGGTCGGGTCAATCTGCGTTTCCCACCATACGGCAGTCATGGTGCCCGGCACCGGCGTACCAATCAGCTTGCCGATTTTCAATTCCTTATATACCCACGGGAAACCGTGTGCGTTGCTGTAATTGTCTTCACACATCAATACACAAGAGGGCTTGAGCCATTTGTTGAACGGGTCACTGCCGATGTATTGTCCGCGAGGCATGAATCGCTGATATTCTTTTCCGCTCAGCAGAGTGGCTAAGTCATCGTGCAGCCATCCGCCTCCGTTGTGGCGTGTATCTACGATGACAGCTTCCTTGTTGCGGCATCTGCCCAACAGTTCGCTATATACTTCGCGGAAACTCTGGCTGTCCATGCCCTTCACATGCACGTAACCCACACGTCCTTCAGAGAGTTTATCTACGGTCTGGCGGCAGCGTTCTACCCACCGTTTGTACAGCAATGTGCTCTGTTCGCCTGTGCTGATAGCCTTGACCGTCACGTCAAAACGCTTGCCGGTGGCCGGGTTATACATGGCCAGCAATACCTTGCGTCCGGCCTTGCCTTCCAACAGCGGGAAGTAATCCTGTCCTTTCACAATGGGCTGTCCGTCTATCTTCTCGATGATGCAACCGGGCGTAACGTCCGTTTTCTTCACGGCAAACGGGCCTTTGGCCAATATCTCCTTTATCTTCAGTCCGTCGCCATCGTAGGTTTCGTCATAGAATACGCCCAATGCGGCAGTAGAGAGTGTGGCTCCGGGAGCATAATAACGTGCTCCGGTGTGCGAGCCGTTCAGTTCGCCCAACATTTCGCTCAGCAATTCCTGGAAGTCATAATTGTTGTTGATGTAGGGCAGGAAGCGTGCGTAGGCTTCACGGTAGCCTTTCCAGTCGGTGCCGTGCAGGTCGGGCACGTAGAATTTGTCTTCCACCTGCTGCCATACGTGGTCAAATATGTACTGACGCTCTTCGTAGGGCTGATAGTTGAAGAAAGCCTCGAAATCTACCGACTTTGTATCGCCGCCGCTTACGGTTACTTTCTTGATACCACCGCCGCTACACAGGAAAAGGTGCTCGCCTTCTTTGTCGGGCAGAAGGGAACCTCCGCCTACGCTTTTCAATACGATTTTCGTCTTGTTTTCCTTCAGGTCATGTTCCCACAGGTCATATCCGCTCTCGAAGGCAGCCTGGTAATACAGCTTATCGCCTTTCGGGGTGAGTACGGCATCGCCCAAACGTGAAGAGTTGACGGTGAGGCGTATCACGCGATCCTTGCAATTCTCCAAATCAAAGGTCAAAGGCTTTACTTCCTTTTTCTCTTCATCCTTTTTGGCATCTTTCTTTTTGTCTTTCTTGTCGGCCTTGTCAGCGTCTTTTTCCTTATCCTTATCTTTCTTTTCAGCTTCTTCTACCAAAGCCAGTTCTTCCTTGCTCATGCGGAAGCGGTCGTAGGCATCGAGGTCAAAGAACATGATGTAGATGTCTGATTCGGCTCCCCAACTGCCGTGGCTGCGGTATCCTGCACGGTCGCTTTCCCAAATCATGGCCTTTCCGTCCAATACCCATTTGGCATACGTGTCGGTATATCCGCTTTCGGTCAGATTGTGTATTTCGCCGTTGCCCGATGCATTGACCAGTGCCACGTCTTTGTTGTTCCATCCGCCTATACCTATATAATTAGTCAGAATCCATTTACTGTCCGGACTCCACTGATACCATTGGTCGCCGTCGCTGTAAGAATACTCATACTTGCCGTCCATGACAGTACGCACAGCTTTGGTGGCCAAATTTAAGACACGTATGGTGGTGCGGTTCTCCAGGAAAGCCACTTCCTTGCCGTCGGGGCTGTATTGGGGTTGGAAAGAGGTGACATCCGAATTTGTCAGTCTTTCTTCTTTCAGTCCGGTGGCGTAGGCAAACTGTTTTTCTTCCTTGTTTGTCAGGCTGGTCTGGTAGATCTGCCACAATCCGTTTCTTTCAGAAGCATATACAAGGCTTCGCCCATCGGGTGAGAACTCTATGCCTCTTTCCTGCTGCGGCGTGTTGGTGATTTGCTTGGTAGTCTTGTATTCTACCGATGTGACATAAATATCGCCCCGCAGGATGAAAGCCACTTCTTTGGCATCGGGCGAGAGGGCAATCTCTCTGGCTCCGCTGCTTCTGATTTGGCGTATCAGGTCTTTATCGTTCTTGTCCGTGATGATGGAAATGTTTACTTTCTTAGGTTCTGCTCCTTCGCTCACGGTGTATATTTCGCCGTCATAGCCGTAGCACAGCGTTCCGTTGGAAGCAGCGGTGAGGAAGCGCACCGGATGTTTGGTGTGATGGGTAATCTGTTGGGAAGAGTTGCCGTCTATGTCCCGTTTGAATATGTTGAACGAACCCTTCTCTTCGCTCAGGTAATAGAACGAACGGTTGTCCGGTGCCCATACCGGAGTGCGGTCTTCACCATTGAATCCGGTCAGCTTCCGGTAAGCATGGTTTCCGTTTTCGCCTAACGAACAAAGCCAGATGTCTCGTGTGATGGAAGACGTGTGGTGCTTGCGCCAGGCATCTTCATATCCTTTCCGGTCATGATAGAGCAAAGCATTGCCCGCTGCATTCACGCTGATGTCTTCCATCGGCATGGACGAGAATAGGGTGGGGCGTCCGCCTTCCGTACTGACTTCATACACTTGAGGGAATTGTCCCGAAGGGAATTGCACGTCTTCGGCCGAAGGCATGACATTGGCCTGAAACAGGATGTGCCCGTTGTCTTTGTAGGCCAGCGGAGTTTCGTTGCCCGAGTGTGTGGTGAGTCGGAGAGGGGTGCCTCCTTCTTTGCTTACCTCATAAATGTCCATACTGCCCATACGGTCTGAAGCAAAAGCTATCTTCTTTCCGTCCGGACTCCATACGGGATGGGTGTCGTGTGCGGGATTGGTCGTGATTTGGGTAGCTTTCCCACCGGTGGCAGGCACTGTGTAAATATCACCCTTGTAGGTGAAT
>JAUNIV010000180.1 GCA_030523385.1 Bacteroidales bacterium
TGCCTTTGCAGAGCGTCAGGTGACTGCCCAACTCATAATTCCAGCTGTATTCGGGCTTATACACAGTAGCTTCGCGTACATCGATGTCTTGGGGAGCGAGGTAGGTATCCATCATTCCCTTTATCATGGAGATGACAGTGGAGGGCATTCCCATCTGTGCAAACTCATCGAGCCGGTTGCCTACTCCTTGATTGATTTCGCTCTTGATGGAGTTTTGCAACCCCATTTGTGCTAAGTCAGAGAACATTTGCAGGTTATATCCTCCCGAACGGTATCCCTTGGATACGGAAGCGTAGAGGTTGTTTCGGCTGTCTAAGCGATAGGTGACGGCAAACTTGGGTAGCAGCTGCGTGTAGTCGTTTTTCAGCTTTCCTTCCAATAGCGATGAGGCCTTCTGGTCTGTCAGCGCAATCGGCATACGTCCGCTATTCAGCCGGAAGCCGAACCGGGTGGCGTCGCAAGAACCTGTGTAGTCCATTTGTGTATGTTCATGTTCCAATCGAAGTCCGGCAGTAAACTCCCACGAGCCGATGCGGTAAGTGGACTGATGATACAGCGCGCCGCTCAGCACGGGTGTGCGGAAGCATCCGTTTACCCTCAGAGCTTCGTCGGTCAGGGCAAGATTCATGCTCATGCCCATACCGGATAGGTCGGGGAAAGCACCGTTGATGGTTTCGTTTAAGAACGTCATGCCGTCCTTTCGGAAGGTTACGGGACTTTCGGTGCGCAACGTCTGGTAGAACCCGAATGCTCCCGTGGTCCATTGCCAGGCTTTGCCGGGTTTGCTCTTCAGGGTAATTTCTTCGCTCAGTGTGTTCAACCGTTGCTTTTGTTCCAATGTATAAATATCTACAGGAAGGAAATCCTGATCCAAAAACATGCGGTCATTCAGATTCTGAAAACCTGTGACGGCACTCAACACAAAGGCATCGGCCTGATATTCTATGTTTAGTCCGGCATTGAACAATCCCCGACGGTAGGAACAATCACGATTGTAGGCTATTTGACCGATGTAATCTTTGTAGGCTTCGTTTTCTTTCTCGTGACCCTCGGCAGGTCCTTCGTAGTAATAAGGATAACCGCCCTCGTCGCTGTAGTCATATCCTGTGGTAAAGTCCAGTCTCAGGTTTTCCGAAGGCAACCAGATGGCACGGATGCGCCCGCCTCCGGCTTCCATACCGTCTATCTTCTGTCCGTTGGCAGCATTGCGGAAGAATCCGTCCGAACCTTCGTAATAACCTCCGGCAGAAAAAGCGAAGTGTTCGCTCCAGCGGTGATAGTGCGTGGCAGAGGCTGTGCGGTGGTTGTCTTTGCTCCCATATCCCAACTTAATGTCCGTGCCCTGATAGGAGAAGGGCGAACGGGTATGTACCTTGATGAGTCCACCCATGGTGTTTCGCCCATAAAGTGTGGCCTGCGGACCGCGCAAGATGTCGATACGCTCAATGTCATAGAAGTTGAAATCGAAAGCCGACTTGTCTATGTAGGGGATGTTATCTACATACAGTCCCACGACAGGGGTATTGATGCGTGAGCCGATGCCTCGTATGTAGATGGCGGAGGTGAGGCGTGAGCCATATTCGGGCATAAAGAAGTTGGGCACCAGCACACTGATGTCTTTCAGCGAAGTCACTTGTCGGGCTTGCATGTCCTTTTGCGAAATGAGCGACACGGCAGCAGGCAATTCCCGCAGCTTCCCGGTTTCCTTAGGCGAGGCAATGACCATTACCTCCTCGATGTCTATTACCCGTGTGGTGTCTTTGGGTTGTGTATCGGTGTCTTCTGCAAAGACTGCGGCAGCCAACAAGCAGGCTGTCGCAGTCAGAAATGTTCTTACTTTGTTCATTGTTTGGTGTTAAATAACTTTTCGGTTTGCAAAGTAACGCCAAACGATGCTTTTGTGCAATCCTCATTTATTAGGATTTTAGATTTTGTCGGCCTCTATATATCCGTTCATTACGGCATAGACGGTCAGCCCGGACACAGACTTGATACCCAGCTTCTCTGTAATGTTTTTGCGATGGGAGATAACTGTGGTGAGGCTGATGTGTAGTCGATCAGCTATTTCCTTGTTGATAAGTCCTTTGGTTATCAGAATCAGCACTTCTACCTCGCGGGCAGACAGGTCGTGTGCGGCCTGTTGTCCGTTGGAATGTCCGTATTTGCGCAGTTGGCAGATGTCTTTTATGAGTGAATCTTCATTTTGATAAATATTCAGTATAGGTACTCCCGATAGCTGCGGCTGATTATCTCCTCCTGCCAGCACAATCGTTTTGGGCTTTCGTGCCAAAAAGAAGGAGGCATGTTCAAAGTAAATCTGTGCAGAGATAAAGTAGTGTGCATACATGTCCGGGGTGTCGTCCGTCAGTTCGCCGAAGGAATGGAACACACGTATCACTGCCATCGGGATAATCTCCTTCAGGATGCTTTGCAATCCTAAGCAAGTGAGGGTATTGGGGTCTATAATCGCTATTTCGGGGTGATGCATGGTGTTATTCATTTGGGTTTCACTCCTAAATATGCCGCCACAGCTTCGGCGCATCGCTCTCCGTCAATACCGGCCGAAACGATACCTCCGGCATAACCTGCCCCTTCTCCGCAAGGAAACAGACCACCCACGGTGACATGTTGCAGTGTCTCATTATCCCTCACAATGCGCACGGGAGCCGAAGTTCGTGTCTCTATCCCGATTACTACAGCTTCGTTGGTAAGGAATCCGCGACTGCTTTTTCCAAACTGCATGAACCCTTTGGCCAGACGATTGCTGATGAAAGCAGGCATCCAGAAATGGAGCGGCGAAGACACCAGTCCCGGACTATACGAACTCTTAGGCAAATCATAGCTCAACTTCCGGTTCGTAAAGTCAGCCATGCGTTGTGCCGGAGCCGTCTGTCTCATATTTCCCTGTTGCCAACACAGAGCCTCCAGTTCCTCCTGAAGAAACATCATATCCAAAGGCGAAGATTCTTCATTCTTAATTCTTAATTCTTCATTCCCCAAGTCTTCCGGACGTATCTCCACCACCATGCCCGAGTTGCTCCATTGCGAACCACGGTTGCTGGGACTCATACCGTTCACCACAATCTGATGCGGACCGCTGGCTGCCGGAACCACAAAACCTCCGGGACACATGCAGAAACTATACACACCCCTGCCATCCACTTGTGTCACAAAACTATATTCGGCAGCGGGCAGATACTTGCCCCGCCCGTTGCGGTTGTGATATTGTATCTGGTCTATCAGTTGCGAAGGATGTTCCAGCCGAACGCCGATGGCAATGCCTTTGGCTTCTATCTGCACCCCGTTGGCATGGAGCCAGCGATAGACATCGCGTGCCGAATGGCCCGTAGCGAGGATGACAGGTCCCCGGAAGGTTTGCCCCGTATGGGTCTCAATGCCGACCACTTTGTTCTTCTCGATAATCAGTGCATCCATGCGCGTTTCGAAGTGTACCTCGCCTCCGCATTCGATGATGGTGTTCCGCATATTCTCGATGACGCGCGGCAGTTTGTCTGTACCAATGTGCGGATGCGCATCTACCAGAATGGATGTACTGGCGCCGTGCTGACAGAAAACATTCAGAATCTTATCCACATTGCCGCGCTTCTTGCTGCGGGTATATAGCTTGCCGTCCGAGTAAGCGCCCGCACCGCCTTCGCCGAAACTGTAGTTGCTTTCCGGATCTACCTTATGTTCTCTGCTGATACGGGCAATGTCCACCTTGCGGTCGCGCACGTTCTTGCCCCGCTCCACCACGATAGGGCGTAGTCCCAATTCTATCAGCCTGAGAGCGGCAAACAGTCCGCCGGGTCCGGCTCCCACCACAATGACTTGCGGCTTGCCCTCTACCTTATTATATATAGTATGGGTAAACTCCTCGTCAGAAGGTATCTCGTTGATGTAAAGACGAACCTTCAGATTGACGTAGATGGTGCGCTGACGAGCATCGATGCTCCGCTTCAGGATGCGCAATGCCTGTATGGTGCGTATGTCTATCCCTTTGTCGCGACCGATGAACTGTTTGAGCGATTGTTCGTTGGCTGCCTGTTCGGGCAATACTCTCAGTTGATATTCCTGTATCATGTTGTTTCCTGTTATTTTATTGATGGTCTATGGGTGCGGAGGTTTATCCGAACAAGGCCCGGAAAGCCTCTTCCACCTTCCTCACCGGAATGATTTCTATCTTCAGTTTGGAAATGTCCAAACCCTGTAAGTTGTGTTTGGGTATCAGCATCCGTTTGAATCCCAATTTCTCTGCCTCGCCCATGCGCTGCTCTATGCGGTTCACCGGACGTATCTCGCCACTCAGTCCCACTTCGCCTGCCATGGATGTGTCCGGCTCGATGGCCACATCCATGTTGCTGGACAAGATGGCACTTATCACCGACAGGTCGATGGCAGGATCGTTCACCCGAAGCCCTCCGGCAATGTTCAGAAATACATCCTTTTGTCCCAGCTTGAAGCCCACGCGCTTCTCCAGTACGGCCAGCAGCATGTTCATACGCCGCAGGTCGAACCCCGTAGCCGAGCGTTGCGGATTGCCATAGACGGCCGAACTGACCAATGCTTGCGTCTCGATGAGAAACGGACGTACTCCTTCTATGGCCGAAGCTATGGCCACGCCGCTCATGCCTTCGTGGTCCTGGCTGAGCAGCAGTTCCGATGGATTGCTCACCTGCCTGAGTCCGTTCTGCCGCATTTCGTAAATGCCCAGTTCCGCCGTACTGCCGAAACGGTTCTTTATGCTGCGCAGAATGCGGTACATGTAGTGCTGGTCGCCCTCGAATTGCAGCACCGTGTCCACGATGTGTTCCAACACCTTCGGGCCGGCAATGCTTCCTTCCTTGTTGATATGTCCGATGAGAATGACAGGAGTGTTCGTTTCCTTCGCAAACTTCAGGATGGAGGCCGAACATTCGCGCACTTGCACCAGACTGCCGGGCGAGGAGTCGATGTTTTCCATGGAGATGGTCTGTATGGAGTCGATGATTACCAGGTCGGGCTGCGTGTTCTTGATGTGCACGTATATCTGTTCCAATGACGTCTCGCACACAATGAGGCAATCCGATGAATGGTGTGGCAGGCGGTCGGCACGCAACTTCAGTTGGCGGACACTCTCTTCGCCCGAAACATAGAGCACCCTCTTATCCGGCAGCCGCAGCACGGTCTGTAACACAAGGGTGGACTTGCCTATGCCCGGTTCGCCTCCCAATAACACCAGCGACCCCGGCACCAGTCCTCCACCCAATACGCGGTTCAGCTCCTCGTCGCCCATGTCTATGCGCGGTTCGTCGCCTCCTGCTATGTCGGTCAGCACCATTGGCTTGCTCTTCATGGGTTGCAGTCCCGCTATGGGTCTTCTGTCGGTCGGCTCCTTGCGCACCACCTCTTCTACATACGTGTTCCATGCGCCACACGACGGACATTTTCCTATCCATTTGGGCGAATCCTGTCCGCAGTTGGTGCATACATATACAGTCTTTTCCTTTGCCATAGTTCTTAATTCTTTCTGTGGGAATCCGTGGTTGCTCCCGATGGGGCAAAGTTACGGATTTAGTTCTGTATATGGAATATGGAGCTGTGAAAAAAGCATCCCCATACAGCGGGGATAGAGTTTTTTAAGGTATCGTTTGGCAGTTCCAAAAACTTCTTTTACCTTTGCAGGCCGAAATAAGGAGAGATGCTCGAGTGGTTGAAGAGGCACGCCTGGAAAGCGTGTAAACGCCAAA
>JAUNIV010000181.1 GCA_030523385.1 Bacteroidales bacterium
TGGCAAAGGGAATTATTTCAATAAGTCTGGTTTTAGCAGAAAATCCATCAGACCAATAAGATAGAAGCCGTTGTTGTCATGATAAGGCTTTATGTCGTCACGCATGATGATAATCTTTTTAAAGGAATCATCAATCCGCTTTAATGATGCACATTCCTGTTCCCGTTTGGCATCATCCGGCATGGCGAAAGCTGATTGGATATAGTATCTTCTGTCCGCCTTGTTCGCGACAAAGTCGACTTCTAATTGTTTGCGCCCGGTGGTACTTCTGACCTCCACCGTGCCGACATCAACACGGAATCCCCTTGAACGTAGTTCATTATAGATAACATTCTCCATGATGTGGTTCTCCTCTACCTGACGAAAGTTCAACAGGGCATTACGCAACCCTATGTCTTGAAAATAGTATTTGGAAAGGGTGCCGATATATTTTCTTCCTTTGATATCATAACGCATGGCTCTCTCTATAAGGAAAGCGTCTTCCATATAAGAAAGATATTTGGATATGGTCTTTCTGTCGAGGGATTCGTTCTTCACACTTTTAAAAGTGTTCTCCAATTTGCTCGGATTGCATGGAGATCCGATGCAGGAAGCTATCACACGTATCAGTTCTGTAAACTCATCGCTGTTTTTTAAGTTGTTTCTTTCAATGATGTCTTTGAGATAAACAGTTTCGTGCAACGATTGGAGATAAGCTGCTTTCTTTTCCTCATTATCCAGTTCCAACAGTCCCGGCAGTCCACCGTATGTATAGTAGTTTTTCCATAACTCGGATTTGTCGCCTCCGATAGATCCGTACAATTCTGCAAATGATAAAGGAGAAAGATGAATCTCATCTCCACGTCCTCGAAACTCGGTGGCGACATCCTTTGAAAGAAATCTGGAATTGCTACCAGTCACATACACGTCTGCATTACGGATATGCAGAAGACTGTTAAGTACATCTGTGAACTCTTCTATCATTTGCACTTCATCCAAAATGATATAATATAATCCGTTGTCCGTCATGCGGTCATGTATATGTTGAAGGATGACATCCGGATTACGTAAGTTCTTATTTATGCGATCATCCAAGGCTATCTCGATTATGTGGCTTTCGTCAACTCCACTGTCAATCAAATGGTTATGGAACAGGTTGAACAAGAGGAACGATTTGCCGCTTCTCCTAATGCCGGTAACAATCTTGATAAGATTATTCGACTTGCCGGATATGAGTTGTTGTAAATAGTAATCTCGTTTTATAATCATAGTTATTCCCGAAAAATGACATTTATGTCAAATGTCGGGAATACAAAGATATAGTATTTTTATTAATCAAGCAAGTTTCATTCCCGAAAAATGACATTAATGATAAAAATCGGGAATAGTCGATATCGGAATGTTTGTCCAGTTCTATTCCTTCCGGTGTACTGCTCCATTTAAATCCTGCTATTAATTCAGGATGCTTTTCTCCTAATACGCCTACACCATATAATATTATAGAAGAGCATAGGGTAGTTAAAGCTATAATAATCTGTGCCATAATATAAACAATCAAAGTTTAACACTCATATAGGTGCAAAAATAATGAGAAAATGCCGTTTTTTATGTAAGTTTGTGGCTCTTTCCACATAAAAGCAAATTATGGCACAAGAAATAGAACGCAAGTTTTTGGTAAAGGACGACAGTTACAGGCAGGAAGCCTGTTCACACAGCCGTATCGTGCAAGGCTATATCAGCAGTGCGAGAGGAAGAACAGTGCGTGTGCGCATCCGCGACGGCAAGGGGTATCTCACTATCAAAGGCCCTTCCAATGAATCGGGTACCAGCCGTTATGAATGGGAAAAGGAAATCACTTTGTCCGAGGCAGAAGAACTGATGAAACTTTGTGAGCCAGGCATTATCGACAAGACCCGTTATCTGGTAAAAAGTGGTTCGCATATCTTCGAAGTAGATGAATTTTATGGAGAGAATCAAGGGCTGGTTGTGGCCGAAGTAGAGCTGAAGGCAGAAGATGAAACTTTTGAAAAGCCCCATTTCATCGGAAAAGAAGTGACGGGAGATGTGCGTTATTATAACTCTTTCCTGATGAAAACTCCTTTTTTGTCATGGAAATAAGAAATATAGAATATTTAACTAAGAATATATAACTAACTGTTATAGTTTATCTATCTTTGTACCATTTAATTCTATATTTAATTTTTATATCTTATGAAACAACACATTTTATGGCTCTTTTGGTTACTTCTATGTATGCCGTTGGTAGCTGGTGCACAAACACAAGGGACACAGTCTCAATTTTCGGTAAAAGGGGTTTTGGTCGATTCATTGTCCAATGAAGGAGAACCATACTCTACTATCCGCATTATGTTGAAAAGCAATCCTCAAAAGCCGGTGAAGCTGGCTGTGACGGGGACGAATGGACGGTTTAATGAAAAACTCTCTTCGGCAGGTGCTTACCTTATTACATTTACTTCGGTGGGTAAAACCACGGTGCAGCGTGAGTTCTCTGTATCGGAAACGGCAAAGACCGCAGATTTGGGAACGATTCTTATATCCGAATCTACCGAAATGCTGAAAGGCGTGGAAGTGGTTGCCCAAAAACCTTTGGTGAAAGCCGAAGTGGATAAAATTACCTATAGTATAGAGGATGACCCCGAATCAAAAACCAATTCTACGCTGGAGATGCTTCGCAAGGTTCCGTTGGTAACAGTGGATGGAGAGGACAACATACAGGTGAACGGTAGCAGTAGTTTCAAGGTGTATGTCAATGGTAAGCCCAACAACATGATGAGCAACAATCCGAAGGAGGTCTTGAAGAGCTTGCCCGCCAATTCTGTGAAGTCTATCGAGGTGATAACCGACCCGGGCGCTAAGTATGATGCCGAAGGGGTGGGAGGTATTCTGAATATCGTTACCACCGGTGGTGGTATGGAAGGATATACGGTGACGTTGAATGCCGGAATCCATAACAACGGTGCTCGTGCCAGCGGTTATGGTACGGTGCAGATAGGAAAGTTTACGGTGACCGGAAACTATGCTTATAATTATCAGGATGCTCCGCGTTCTTACTCTTCCAGTGGCCGTGAGGATTATACATCCGACGCATACAAATACCTGAGTACCGAAGGTTCTTCTACGAACGATGGCCACTTTCAGTTTGGCAGTATGGAAGCGAGTTACGAAATAGATACCTTGAACCTGGTTTCTTTCTCCATGAACCTGATGGGAGGCAGTTTTAAAAACGATGGGAGTTCTACTACCTTGATGCAGAATGCTGACAGGCAGCATGCCTATAGCTATTTGTCGCGCAGCCGTGGGGAATCGAGCTTTGGAAATGTGAGCGCCAATTTTGACTATCAGCATTCTTTCAAGAAGAAAGGAGAACTGTTTACGTTCTCTTATCGCTATGACGGTAGCCCCAATAACGGAGATACTTACACAAGCTATGAGGACATTAAGGATTATCCCTACAGTATGGACTACTTGCGCGACCAGCACTACGATAATGATGCCCGTACGGACGAACATACTTTCCAGTTGGATTACACCAACCCGATAACGGATAAGCATAAGATAGACGTGGGAGTGAAATACATCCTGCGTAACAACAAGAGTGACGTAGCTTATGAGAAGAAGAACGATGAGTTGGTTTATGAACAGGATCCGGATCTGACCGATAGCTACAGACAAGCCCAAAACATTCTGGCTGCCTATTCAGACTATCAGCTCAAGGTGGGCAAGATAGGAGCGAAGGCCGGACTGCGTTACGAACATACTTTCATGGATGTGAAGTATAAGTTGATGCCGGAGAAAGATTTCGATGCCGGATTCGATGATTTAGTGCCTTCGGCTTCCTTCACTTACCAGTTGACTCCTACCAAAACCATCCGGGCTAACTACAACATGCGCATCAGCCGTCCGGGCATCTGGTATCTGAATCCGTTTAGAGATACCAGTAACCCTACTTCCATCAGCTACGGTAATCCGGATTTGGATAGCGAGAAATCTCATTCGGTGGGATTGGGTTATAGTTCCTTCTCGGCAAAGTTTAATATCAATCTGAACTTGCAATACATGTTTGTGAACAACGGTATCGAACGATATTCCTTTATGAATAACGGTGTTCAGGAAAGCACATACGGCAACATCGGGCACACAAGCCGCACCAGCCTGGCATTGTGGATGAACTGGAATCCCGGTTCGAAGACCCGTCTTTCAATGAATGCCATAGGTTCTTATGCCGATTACAAGAGTGAGGGTGATTTGTTGCAGGCACGGAATCATGGCTTTGCAGGCAATCTGTTTGTCAATGCCCAACAAACATTGCCGTGGGATTTGCGTTTCAGCTTCTATGGCGGTGGAGGCACGCCTTCTATCTCCTTGCAGGGAAAAGGTTCTTCTTTTTCTTTTTATGGTTTCAGTCTGAGCCGCTCTTTCCTGAAAGAGAAACGGCTCACAATATCTGTCAATGCATCGAACATTTTCAAGAAGTATGAGTCTTATAACAGCCATACGCAGACAGACACCTTCTATTCATGGAGTGAATCCAAATATCCGCAAAGGTTTTATGGATTCAATGTCAGCTGGCGTTTCGGCGAGCTGAAAGCACAAGTGAAGAAAGCACAGAGAGGTATCAATAACGACGATGTGAAGAGCGGCGGAGGCGGTTCAAGCGAAGGCGGAGGACAGGGTGGAAACTGATAATAGGGTAGAAAAACACCTGTAAACTGATAAAAAAGGGGTGAAAACTGTTATTTGATAGTTTTCACCCCTTTTGTTGTCAGTTTCCCGGGGATGGGTTCGGGTAAGTCACGTTAAATTTGCAGCAGAAAACAAAACCAAACAATAAAAACAGAAAATAATAACTTAAATACAAATGAATATGAAGACGATTGATTTTACCCAACAGTTAGTGAATGTTCAGAGTGAATTATTCCGTTTTGCTTTTAAGTTGACGGCCGACAGAGAAGATGCCAACGACCTGTTGCAGGAAACTTCTTTGAAAGCTTTGGATAATGAAGAAAAATATACTCCCGATACCAACTTCAAGGGGTGGATATATACCATCATGCGCAATATCTTTATCAACAATTACCGCAAGACCGTGCGCGACCAGACTTTTGTGGACCAGACAGACAATCTGTTCCACCTGAATCTCTCGCAGGATTCGGGTTTCGACTCTACTGAAGCTGCCTATGATTTGAAGGAGATACACCGCACGGTCAATGCATTGCCTAAGGAATATCGCGTTCCGTTTGCCATGTATGTGTCCGGCTTCAAATATCGGGAGATAGCCGATAAGTTGGGCCTTCCGTTAGGAACGGTGAAGAGCCGCATCTTCTTTACCCGACAGAAATTGCAGGAAGAACTGAAAGATTTCCGCTAAGCAGACTCTCTATCTTTATCAATATATAACTTTGACTTTTATCATTTCATCTGCGCCGGTTGTCCGCGAAGGATAGCCGGCGTTCCTTTTTTCATCGCTTGCGCCAAATTAAGGGGCGCAATACATAATAGCCTACCAATGCAGCTAATCCCACACCTACGCTGTTGGCCAAAAAGTCCAACCAGTCACCGCTACGGTTTTCGGTGCAGTAGGCTTGCAGCAGTTCGATGCATCCGCTCATGGCTATGGGAGCTACAATGCCTCCCCAAACGATATGCCTCCAGTTGATTTCCCGATGGATTCGCAGATATTCTATCCAAAGGATG
>JAUNIV010000182.1 GCA_030523385.1 Bacteroidales bacterium
AATGTATTAGTTCTCAAAACTTTGCTTATTTTTGCAACGGATTCAGTCGCTCTCTAACTAAGAGAGCAACCAAAATGTTAAAATCCTCCCTTCCCTATAAATCAATCACTTATTTTTAATATTTCATTCAGATAAACAAGCATAAAAGCGTGTAGGGGCGGAAAATATTCCATCCTCATGGAATAGGGATAAATGAGGTTATTAGATGGGATGGGAAATGAAGATATATGCGTGAGCCTACGAAGATATCTTCGTAAGCCGATGCATATATTCACGTTGGTCTACGAAGATATATGCATCGGATTCCTTATTTACCCAACCAAAGTTCGGGATTCAGTCGGGTTGTCTCTTTACGAAGCTGGAAGTGCAGCACGGCATTGCCTGAACTGTCCGTATGGATAGTACCCAACACAGTACGGGCAGTGACTTTGCTGCCTTTCTTGACAGATACATCGGAAAGGTTGCAATAAACAGAAATGTAGTTTCCATGACGCACCAGGATATTGTTCAGCCCGTTGTACTGGAAAATGGCAGAGACCTCGCCATCAAAGACAGCACGCGCCTTGGCACCCGGCTTGCCCTTGATGTCAATACCCTTGTTGTCTAATTTGACATTGCGCAGGCCTTCCACTGCATATTGTCCGTAGTGACTCACAATGACGTATGGGCCTGTGATGGGCATGGGCAATACGCCCCGGTTGCGCTCAAATGTGCCCGAAAGCTGGCGGTCATCATTATTAAGCGTAAACTTCTCTACGGGGGCAGCTTTCTTGGCAGGTTCTGCCTTGGTGGCAGTATTGGTTCCAGTAGCCGTTGACTTCTTTTCGCTTTCCGCTTTCTTGGCTTCGGCAGCCTTGCGTGCGGCAGCCTCAGCAGCCGCTTTCTTGCGTGCTTCCTCCTCGGCACGTTTGCGCGCCTTTTCTATCTCAATCTCTATCAGGCGGTCTATCTGTGCATTGAGCTGTTGGGCAGAGCGTTTCTTCTTGCTGATTTCGCTTTGGATGCCTTTCTGCTTCTTCTGAAGATTAGCCACCAGCGTGCGGCGTTCCTTTTCCTGCGACTCCAGCTTCTGCTTCTCGGCCTCGCCCTGTTTCAGCAAAGCCTCTTTGGCTTTCTTGGTCTGTTCCAGCTCTTGTTTCTTGGCCCTTATCTGTTTCTGCTTGCGTTCTATCTCCATGCCCTGCAAGCGTTGATAGTCGGCATACTCGCGCACATAGCGCAAGCGGCGGTAAATCTGACTCAGATTATCGGCCGAAAAGATGAACATCAGCTTTTCCTGAATGGTCTTGTTGCGATACATGTAGCGCACCGAACTTTCATACTTTTTCTTCTTGTCCGCCAAATCACGCTGCAAAGCGCCCAACTGCTTCTGCAAAGCCGTAATCTCGCCGGATAATGAGTTGACATCACTCTCTATGATGTTGATGTATTTCCTCCGCTCTTCTATCTGCCCCGTGAGCAGAGCCAAATTCTCCAACTGACTCTTTACATCTTTCTTGGTAGATTGCAAGAGAGTCTCGGATTCGGCTATCTGCTGGTGCAACTCCTTGCGTTTGGTTTCAAGCTCCCTGATCTTCCGGGTGCTCTGTGCTTGGAGTGTGCCCAACAGGCTGCACGACATGACAAGTAGCAGGAGGAGGCGTTTCATAGTTTAAGCAACAGTTTTAAGAGGTCCTGCAAATCCATTTTCTCGTATTTGGCAGACACGGTGGTATGCTTCTCCCAATCATCGTTGACCGAAAGACGGGACAAATCGAACGCCGCCATGACGGGTTTCTTGCCTCCCTCGAAAGACACCTGCATGGAGTTGGGGAAAGGCTTTCCTTCCAACGGGCGGAACTTGTCATACTGCCAGTTTACGCCATAGCCGGTGCCGGACAGGCCGATGTGGCTTTGCTTCAGCAGGCCATCGGACAGGTCGGTACGGAAACGATAGTCGAAACGCTTGGCGTTCTTTACTTCTATCAGGGCCGTCTTGTCTTCGGGACGCACGGCAAAGGCCGAGACATCGCGGGCGGTCAATGACGACTTGCCGGGCAGAAAGACCTCGTTCAGGAACAAGGCTTGCAGCGTATGGAAGTCTAAATCAGCATTGGCAAGGCTCTTCAGTTCATCGAAAGACACCTGCACATAACGCTTGTTCACGCGGTCTATCACCTGCATGCCATCCGGTGAAATCTCGGCACGCCCCACCTCAATGCCCAACAGATAAGTGACAGACAGTTGGATGACTTCATCACGCTTCATGCGCAATGTTCCTCCCAATTTCACCGGCGACTTGCCATCCACAGTAACGGAAAGGGACATCTTGGCCGTCACGGCATCCCATGAGGGAGAGCGGCGAATCAGTTCCTCCATATACTCCGTGGCCGACAGGTTGCCGATGGAGGCTTCTTTCTTCAGGTTCTTGGTAGATGAACAGGAGGAGAAGGCTACGGCCAACAGCAGGGCCACCATATATATATAATAGGTATGTTTCATCATTCTGCAAAGTATTTCTTTTGTGATATTTTCTTTTTCAACAGCTTGAGTTCTTTCTCGGTGCGCTCTTCGCTGCCTTCCTTGGGCGGTTCCTGCGAGAGCTTATCGGCCTGCTTCCAGTATTCCACGGCCTTTTCGCGTTCGCCGTTCATGTAGTAGATGTCGCCGCAATGCTCCACCACCACGGCACTCTCCTCGCCTCCGTTCTGCATGGCCTGGTCTATGTAGATTTTGGCTTCCACGTACTTGCCTTTCTCGAAGAGAATCCAGGCGTATGTGTCTAAGTAAGTGCCGTTGGTCGGTTCCGCCTTCACCGTGCGATAGCTCATCTCCTCCGCCTTATCCAGATTCTTGCGCTCCAAAGACAAATAGTAGGCGTAATTGTTCAATGCGCCAATGTTGTCTTCCTTATATACAAGCGCCGAATCGTAAGCAGCGTATGCCTCCACATCCATCTTCTTGATGTGATAGAGGTCGCCCAATATGGCATAGAAATCGGAAGCAATGTCCTTGTTGCTGCTTTCGGTCACCTGGTTCACGCCTTTGCGGAAGACTTCGAGCGCATTGTCCGTCTGTCCCTGCTGGTGATAGGCCAACCCCATGTAGTAATAGAACTCCAATACATCGGGAGTATATTCCAAAGCGGGTGCACAAATCCGGACCACTTCATCCAAATTCTCTTCACGGATGGCAAACTGTAGCAACTGCAAGCGCGCAGGCGTGTTCTCGGGATCAATGTCGAGCACTTGGTGCAACACCGGCACCGCCTCTTTGTCCATCCTCTTTGTAAGCAGGTATTGGGCAGCGAGCATGGCCATGTTGGCATTCTCCTGCTTCTCTTTCAGCACGGAAGTAAACAGGCCTGCAATCTTGGTACTGTCTTTGTCGCCCTGTTCCGAACGCAGGATGAGCTGGCGCATGACGTTTATCTTGGTATCGCCATCCACATTCTCATTCAGCAAAATGGTATCCAACTGTGCCTGATACAGACTGTCCTGTCCTTTCTTCTCGTAATAGGAAGCCAAAGAAAGCAACGCGGGCGCGTAGCCGGGTTCGGTATTCAGCACTTGCCGATAAGTCTGATAGGCTTCCTCTTCCTTGCCGTTGTTCAAATAGACATCGCCCAACATGGTGAGGTAGCGCATGTCGTAGGGGTATTCTTTGGCCAGACTTTCTATTTCGGTGAATGCCTGCGTATCGTTGTTCATGGCCAGATACATGCGGAACTTCTCCATGCTGATTTGTTCGGACTTGCCATCGAGTGCTTCGAGGCGGTCTAAGGCAGCCACCACTTGCTTGTAGTCCTTCGTGCGGTTATAGAGGTCGATAAGCGCCATCAGCGGTTCCAGACGGGAGGGAAACTGGGTAGCCATGTCTTCATACACGGTTATGGCCTCCTGGTAATTCCCTTTTCCCTGGTAATAAGCCGCCAAAGTCTGCTTGTACCAGAAGTTCTGCGAGTCGGCAGCTACGGCCTGCTTCAAGGCCTCCTCTCCCCTTTCGGGCTGATTGAGGAACATGCAGAAGCGGGAAATCTCGAACAAGGTAGCCGCCCCCTGCGGATAGATGTCCAGACAATGGTTGTATAAATCAAAGGCTGCATCCAGGTCGCCTTTCTCCTTCATGCGCAATGCCTCCAAAAAGAAATAGTCGTATTTGCGGCGTTGCTCGGGAGTGAGCGGGTCTTTCTCTTCTTTTTGTGTTGCCCTTGAAGCCGAAGCGGCAGAGCGCTTCATCGTGCCGCACGAAACGAATATGCCCATCAGGCATATCCACAACATGCATCCATATTTCAATCTTCTGTTCATTCTTTTACTTTTTACCGGTATGTCCGAATCCGCCTGCGCCCCGTTCCGTATCATCCAGGACTTCCACTTCCTGCCATTGTGCCTGCTCATGGCGTGCGATGACCATCTGCGCAATGCGTTCTCCGTCTTCTATCATGAAATCTTCGGAGGAAAGGTTGACCAGAATAATGCAAATTTCTCCGCGATAGTCTGCATCAATCGTACCCGGTGAGTTCAGTACACCAATACCTTTCTTGATAGCCAATCCGCTACGCGGACGAATCTGTGCTTCAAAGCCTTCAGGCAAAGCAATGTAGAGTCCGGTAGGGACCAGGCAGCGTTGCAAAGGCTTCAGCACGATCGGTTCTTCCAGATTGGCCCGTATATCCATGCCGGCCGATTGCTTAGTGGCATATTCGGGCAAAGCGTGCTTCGACTTGTTTATGACTTGTACTTTCATTTCTTTATTACCTTAATCTAATAAGGTGCGAATTTACACATTTACTATGGATTTATCTATGCGTTTACAGTTTTTTAAACGGAAACAGCTTTTCTTTTTTCATTTTGCAAGCGAATAGAGAGATGACGAGCAGGGGATTTCCACTGTTCTTTTCTCTTTTATGTGGTATCTTTTTTATATATTTGCCCGATACTATGATTTTAGTAAAAATTAAAATAGTGCATGGCAAGAATATACGATAACATAGAAACCAAATTCACAGAAAGGCTACAAGGTATTATTACCAATGTGGGGGTAAAGCGTGTGGACTTTTGCGTGGGGTATTTCAACCTGCGAGGATGGAATCTCGTGGTAGACCAAATAGACACGCTGGCAGGTGATTATACTTACGAGAATGATAAACGGGTATTTCGCAAGTGCCGTTTGTTGATAGGTATGCACCGCCCCGCAGAAGAATTTATACGGCAACTTTATACAGAGCGTACATTGCCTGATGCCAACTTTGTCAGTCGTTGTAAACTTGAAATTGCCCATGATTTCAGGCGTCAGCTTCAGTTAGGTTTGCCTACCAAGCAAGATGAATTTACGCTCTGTCACCTTTCTGCACAGATGAAAGACGAAAAAGTATGTGTGAAATTATACCTGCGTGAACCACTTCACGCAAAGCTCTATTTGGCACATCGCCCTGATGACAATTTCAATAAAATTCAAGCCATCATGGACAGCAGTAATCTTACATATTCCGGTTTGACAAAACAAGGTGAATTGAATGCCGAATTTGGCGACAGTGATAGTGCAGAGAAACTTTCCCGTTGGTTTGATGACCGATGGGAAGACAAATTCTGTCTGGACATTACAAAAGAACTGATAGATATTATTGACAACAATTGGGCTGGAGAAAGAGACATTCCACCTTTGTTATATATACTTGAAGAC
>JAUNIV010000183.1:0-867 GCA_030523385.1 Bacteroidales bacterium
CAGGACCAGACCTAAAAACGCAGGGCGTGAAATTCGGATATGCTCTTGAAAAATCCGAATTTCACGCCCCTTTTTGCAGCGCAAAGTATTTGTGTATGAGAGAGGTCTACGATTTGCGTTCCAGTTCCTGAAGTTCTTCCATTTTCTTCGTAGCGAGGAATTCATAGACGCCACAGAGGTGTTCGCGGACGCGGCCGTGGCCAAACTCGTAGACCTTCGTGGCGAGACCGTCGAGGAAGTCGCGGTCGTGGCTCACGCAGATGAGCGTGCCGTCGAAGTCGCGGAGCGCCTGTTTGAGCACGTCCTTCGTGCGGAGGTCGAGGTGGTTGGTGGGCTCGTCGAGGATGAGCAAATTGACGGGCTCGAGCAGGAGTTTGAGCAGTGCCAGGCGGGTGCGTTCGCCGCCCGAAAGGACTTTGACCTTCTTCGTACTGGCCTCACCGCCGAACATGAAAGCGCCGAGGAGGTCGCGGATTTTGTTGCGCACGTCACCCTTCGCCACATCGTCGATGGTTTGGAACACAGTCAGTTCCTCGTCGAGCAGAGAAGCCTGGTTCTGTGCGAAATAACCAATCTGGACGTTGTGACCCAGCGTGAGTGTGCCCTCATGCTCCAGTTCGCCCATAATACACTTCACGAGCGTGGACTTACCTTCGCCGTTGCGACCCACGAATGCCACCTTATCGCCGCGTTCTATCGTGAGCGACACACCCGAGAAGATGCGTTTTTCACCGAAAGCCTTGCCCACGCCGTCCATCGTGACGGGGTATTGCCCGCTGCGGGGCGAGGGCGGGAACTTGAGGCGGAGCGACGACGTGTCTTCCTCGTCAACCTCCACGAGTTCGAGTTTTTCGAGCATCTTCACGC
>JAUNIV010000183.1:877-5664 GCA_030523385.1 Bacteroidales bacterium
CCTGGAAAGTCTTGGAGTAAGTGCCCTTGAACCGTTCAATGAAGTCCTTCGTGTCCTGAATCATTTTCTGCTGCTCCTCATACTGCTTCATCTGCTGCTCGCGGCGCTCGGCACGCAGGCGGAGGTAGTCGGAGTAGTTGACTTTGTAGTCGTAGATGCGCCCCATGGTCACCTCGATGGTGCGGGTCGTGATGTTGTCCACGAATTTGCGGTCGTGGCTGATGACGACGACCGCCTTGCCGTTGCTGACGAGGAAATCCTCCAGCCAACCGATGCTCTCGATGTCGAGGTGGTTGGTGGGCTCGTCGAGGAGGAGCACGTCGGGGTTGCGGAGGAGCATTTTTGCCAGTTCGATGCGCATGCGCCATCCGCCGGAAAATTCGCTCGTCTGCCGCCCGAAGTCTTTGCGCTCAAAGCCGAGGCCGAGGAGCGTCTTCTCCACGTCCTCCTCAAAGTGGGTCATGTCGATGGCATAGAACTTCTCGCTCATCGTCGCCACCTGTTCGATAAGAGCCATATAGTCGTCGCTCTCATAGTCGGTGCGCTCGGCGAGTTGGTTGTTCAGCGCCTCAATCTGCGCCTCCATTTCGTGGAGATGGGCAAACGCCTGACTTGCTTCTTCAAAGACCGTGCGACCGTCCTCAGTCATGAGGTGCTGCGGCAGGTAGGCAATGACCGTGTCGCGCGGGGCAGACACCGTGCCGCGCGAAGGTTGGCGCACGCCGGCGAGGATTTTGAGCAGCGTACTCTTGCCCGCGCCGTTCTTGCCCATAAGGGCGATGCGGTCTTTCTCGTTGATGACGAAGGATATGTCTTTGAAAAGGGTGGTGCCGCCAAATTCGACGGTCAGTCCATCTACTGAAACCATATAATTTATATTTATAATTTAGGAACTTGTCATTCAGAGCGAAGCGAAGAATCTGTTCTCGCCCGAATGGCTGCGCGATTGGACAGATTCTTCGCTTCGCTCTGAATGACAATATGATAGCTCTTTTATTTGATAAGCTCTATTACAGCTTATATAGTTATCATTATTTCACTGTGTTTCACTTCGTCAGCTTGCCAATATAAGTATGAGCAACTGTGCTGTCAAGATACGTAGGAACATTGCTACCGGATAAACCGTAGAGTAGCCCACAGCCGGGGCGTTGTTTCCTGCTGTCTGATTGGAATATGCCAGGGCAGGGGGGTCGGTGTTGCTACCGGCTATAAGACCCATCAGCATAAAGTAGTTCATCTTGTAGTGGAAGCGTGCTACCATACCCATAATCAGCAGAGGTATGACAGTGATAAGGAAACCACAACCTACATAGAGCAGGCCGTCACCTTCTACTACCGTCTGCACGAAGTTGGCACCTGCCTTGATACCCACACTGGCCAAGAAGAGGGCGATACCTATTTCGCGCAACATCAGGTTGGCACTCATGGTGGTATAGGTCACTAACTTCAGCTTATAACCGAAGCGGCCTATCAGAATGGATACAATCAGGGGACCGCCCGCCAAACCTAACTTCACCGGAGTAGGGATGCCCGGGAATGCGATAGGCAGGCTACCGAACAAGATACCTAAGAAGATACCCACGAAGATAGTCACGATGTTGGGATGATCCAGACGTTTCAATGAGTTACCCATCAGGTTTGATACACGGTCAACGGCATCTTGCGGACCTACCACCATCAGGCGGTCGCCCACTTGAAGCGTAAGGTTACGCGATGCGAAGATATCCATACCCGAACGGTTTACGCGAGTCACGTTCACTCCGTAGATACTGCTGAAGTGGAGTTCGCCCAACTGCTTTCCGTTCATTCTGGATTGTGTAATCAAGATACGGCGTGACACCATCGGTACATCTTGCTTTTCCCAGTCCACAGCGATTTTAGGACCGATGAAAGCGATGATGGCTTCGGCATCGTCTTCGGCACATACCACAAACATCTGGTCGCCGATGTGGAACACTGTGTCGCGGTTGGGGATGCTTACGTGTCCGTTCTGCAAGATGCGTGAAATCACGAAATCGCGTCCCATAAACTCTTTTACTTGCAGCAGAGTCTTGCCGTTCAGTGCCTCGTTGTGCACTTCCAGGTGCATCATGCAGGGAGTAAGGTGCGGATTGGCAGCCTCTTGTGCTGCAATCTCATCTTCCTCTCTCTTCAGGTTCACTCTGCAGATGTAACGGATGGCAATGATGGAGCCAATGATACCGAGCACACCCAACGGGTAGGCACAGGCATATCCCATGGCAATCTGCGGACCGCTGTAACCCAATTGCGACAGGGCTTCATTGGCGGCACCAAGTCCCGGTGTATTGGTAACGGCACCACAAAGAATACCTACCATCATAGGCAGTTCGATGCGGCCACCCAAACCATAATACAGTCCTAATGCCACTGCAATGTTGAGTACTACTACGCCAATGGCCACCAGATTCATGGCGATTCCTCCTTTCTTGAAAGAAGAGAAGAAGGACGGACCTACCTGAAGACCAATGCAGAACACGAACAAAATAAGTCCGAAGTCCTGTAGGAACGTAAGTATCTGCGTGTTTCCTGTCAAACCAAAGTGTCCGCAGACAATTCCGGTAAACAATACGAACGTAACACCCAGAGATACCCCAAAGAATTTAATTTTACCCAACAGCACGCCCACTGCAATCACGAAGGAATACAGCAACACGATATGCGCTATCGAGTTAGAATCGAATAATAGGTTCTGTAACCAATCCATAATGTTTTAGTATTTGTATTAAAATTGCTGCAAAATTAAACATTTCCCCGCACTCGGCACAACATTCGGACATAAATATTTTATCGGAAGGAAAACAAAGTGGAATATTTTTGTGCAAAAGAAAATGGCATATTTAAAATGAATTACTATCTTTGCCCTTACACTTTGAAAAGCGTATAGCATTAGTCTTATAATTAATACCGAATAAACTATGGCAGATAGTAAAGAAAAACTCTTTTCGGACTTTCCGCCCGTGAGTACGGAAGCGTGGATGGAAAAGATTACGGCCGACCTGAAAGGAGCCGATTTTGAAAAGAAACTCGTTTGGAGGACCAACGAGGGATTTAAAGTAAAACCGTTCTATCGTCGTGAGGATTTGGAAGGGTTGAAAACCACTGAGGGTTTGCCCGGACAGTTCCCCTATGTGCGTGGAACACGTAAGGATGACAATACTTGGTTTGTAAGGCAGGACATACGGGTGGACGACCCCAAAGCTGCCAATGCCAAGGCACTGGACATTCTGAATAAAGGTGTAGATTCGTTGGGCTTCAGCGTAAAGGCTAAGGAGCTTAGCCCTGAATATATCGAAACCTTGCTGAATGACATTTATGCCGAGTGCATAGAACTGAACTTCTCCACCTGTCAGGGCCATACGGTGGAATTGGCTCGTCTGCTGGTGGATTATTTCAAAAAGAAAGGTTATGACCTCAGCAAGTTGCAAGGATCGGTGAATTACGACCCGATGGGCAAGATGATGGTCCGCGGAAAAGACCTGAGCCAGTTTGCTGCCACAGCCAAAGAACTGGTGGAAATATTGGCGCCACTGCCCAAGTTCCGTTGCATCTGTGTCAATGCGTTGGAGCTGAACAATGCAGGTTCTTACATCTCACAAGAGTTGGGCTATGCTTTGGCATGGGGTAACGAATACCTGTCCCGACTGACGGAAGCCGGTATTCCTGCCGCACAAGCTGCCGGAAAGATCAAGTTCAACTTCGGCATCTCTTCCAATTACTTCCTCGAAATAGCCAAGTTCCGTGCAGCCCGCATGCTGTGGGCCAATATCGTGAACGAATATAAGCCCGAGTGTGAATGTGCCTGCAAGATGGTGGCACATGCCGAAACATCCACATTCAACCTCACTCTCTTCGATGCTCACGTAAACTTGCTCCGCACACAGACCGAAGCCATGAGTGCTGCTCTGGCAGGTGTCAACTCCATCACTGTCACTCCTTTCGACAAGGCTTACGAAACACCGGATGACTTCTCCGAACGTATTGCCCGCAACCAGCAACTGCTGTTGAAGGAAGAGTGTCACTTCGACAAGGTGGTGGACCCCGCTGCCGGTTCTTACTTCATAGAAAACCTTACGGTATCTATCGCACAGCAGGCATGGAACCTCTTCTTGCAAGTGGAAGAGGAAGGCGGCATGCTGGCAGCCATACAGGCAGGCAAGGTGCAGGAAGCTGTCAATGCCAGCAACAAGGCACGCCACGAAGCAGTGTCAAAGCGTCGCGAAATACTGTTGGGTACCAACCAATATCCTAACTTCAACGAAAAGGCAGGCGAAAAGAATCCTATCGAAGCATCCTGCTGTTGCGGCCACGGCCATGAGTGCGAGAAACCTTTCGCTACTTTGAACTTCGACCGTGCAGCCAGTGAGTTTGAAGCCCTTCGTCTGGAGACCGAACGCTCCGGCAAACGTCCGAAGGCATTCATGCTTACTATCGGTAATCTGGCCATGCGTCAGGCTCGCGCACAATTCTCATGCAACTTCCTGGCTTGTGCCGGTTATGAGGTTATAGACAATTTGGGATTCCCCACCGTGGAAGAAGGTGTGGAAGCAGCCATGAAAGCCGGTGCCGACATCGTGGTTATCTGTTCCAGCGATGATGAATATGCCGAATACGCCATCCCGGCCTTCAAAGCATTGGACGGACGGGCCATGTTTATCGTGGCAGGTGCTCCGGCCTGCATGGACGACCTGAAAGCCGCTGGCATAGAGAACTTCATCCATGTGCGTGTCAATGTGCTGGAAACTCTGAGAGAATACAATAAGAAATTA
>JAUNIV010000184.1 GCA_030523385.1 Bacteroidales bacterium
AATATCCGTTGCTCTTCGTGCAGTTTGGCGGCAGTGCTTTTCTGGTGGGTCTGCTATGCGTGGTCTTTATGCAATATCATTACACGTCGTCGAAAGATATGGGCTACGATGCCAATCGGGTAGCGTTTACTTACGGGGCATTCCCTCAACCGGAGAATGCCGTCAGCAATCTTCGCAACCTGCCCTACGTGGAAGCCGTTTCGTCTGCCAATTCCGAAATGACATGGGGACGCAATCCTTTCCCGGTGAACGGTGCCAACGGGCAGGCCCTGTTCTCTCCGCGTGCCAACTGGATGATGCCCGATTTTTTCTCTTTCATCGGTGTCCGTTTGAGCGAAGGACGTTTCCCTACCGTGCCCGGAGAGATACTGGTCAATCCGGAATATGTGCGCCGCATGGGGTGGACAGGCAGCGGAATAGGAGAGGTGGTTCAAGGACACGGCACGGTGACGGGCATCATCGAAGGATATTCCTACATCGATACCAGTGAGATGGAACCTGTAGAGTTTTGTGTATGGGGCAATGAGGTGGCCGATTGCATACATGTCCGTCTGAAAGAACCGATGGACGAGAACCTGCGCCGGCTGAATGACGACATGAAGCGTCTGTATCCGCAGGAAAGGATTCGTTTCACTTCTTACGACGAGACGATGGAAGAGATGTTGCACAGCAAACGCATATTCCGCAACAGCACATTGCTTGCCACGCTTGCCATTTTGGCCATCACGCTCTTAGGATTGATAGGTTATACCAACGATGAGGTGTATCGCCGCTCGAAGGAGATAGCCATTCGCAAAATCAATGGCTCTGAAGCGACAGGTATTCTGAGGCTGTTGGTGCGCGATGTCCTGTGGATTGCTCTGCCTGCCGTGGTGGTAGGGATAGCAGGTGCGGTGTATGCAGGCGGATTGTGGCAAAGCCAGTTCAAGGATATGCTGAATATTTCGCCTTTGGTCTATGTGGCTTGTGCTCTGTGTGTGCTGGTTTTCATTGTGGGCAGTGTCGTTACGAAGTCATGGCGCATTGCCAACGAGAATCCGGTGCTGAGCATCAAGAATGAATGATGAATGAAGAATTTTTTTGGTCCTATCAAATTCTATTTTTGATAGGACCAAAAATTTTTTTCAAAGGGCGATATTTTTTTTTCAAAGGGCGAAAAAAATTTTTCAAGGCATCAAATCCGGTGTTTCATCCTATTGTCCTGTGAAGTGCACTTCCACTCCGTCCAACCATCCGCCCAATGTGTTGCCACCCATCCATAAATCTTCCAGAATGGATACGTCGCCCGGACCGTAAACCATGCGGATGCGCGTCTGCGACTTGTTGTCCCAACTCCAGTCGAAGTAGTAAGTATTTTGTTCTATGCGTCCGTTCCGATATTCCACCTGCATGATTTCCCTTCCCGTGCGGTTCTCGTAGAAATCCAGCCATTGGCTGTAGAACTTTCCGTCTTGTGTCCAGCTCTCCACCCAAGTGCGGCTGCACAGTTTGTGGGTTTGTTCGCGGGAGAACTCATTGTAATCGGCATCATCCCATGTATCTATCTGTATTTCGCAGGAACTGAGTCCTATGGCTATGGCTGTCAGTGCAACGATTCCGAAGAATTTCATCCATCTTGTTTTCATATCCGTTTCATGTTTATAGGTTCGTACTATCTTTCTTTGAGGGCAAAGATAGCCGGGGAAAATGATACATGAAACGGATATTTCCTATTCTTCCGGGGGAATTTCCCTATGGAACGTAGGGAAATCACGAAGCCAGGATGTGTTCCATGAAGTAATACACTTGCTTGCGCCACCAATACCAGTCGTGTGACACGTCTGTGCCCCAGTAATCTATCCAGGCAGGCACGTTCTTAGCCCGCAGCAGGGCATCCATGCGGCGCGTGCTGGCCAGTAGGTCTTCTTCCCAATCGCCTTGTCCCACGCAAAGAATGATTTTCTTTTGGCGATACAAGTTCCAATAAGGATGGTCGGCAGGCATGTGTTCCAGGAAATCCAGCGGCGAATTGCTGTATGTCAGCTCGTCGCGGTGGTCGCCGAAGAAGAAGTCGGCATGATACAGGCCGCTCAACGACAACAACGTGTCGAACAATTCGGGGCGGCGGAAGAAGAAAGTAGCGGCATGGAAGCCTCCCATGCTGCATCCCGTCACGATGAAGGTTTCCTTTTCATCCCGGCGTACTTCGGGAATCAGTTCATCTACGATGTATTGATGCCACAGTTCGTGCAGCTCTATGCGCTGACGGCCGTTTCCCCACGTGTTCGACCAGGTTTCTCCGTCTATGCTATCCACACAAATCAGATGTATCTGTCCGCTCTCTATGAAAGGAGCCAGTGTTTTCACCATGTCGAAGTTCTCGTAATCGTAGAAGCGGCCGTCTTGCGAGGGGAATACCAATACCCCCCGTCCGCTGTCGCCATACGTTTTATATTCCATGTCGCGGTTCAGCCGTTGGCTGAAGTGCTTATGATAGTTTGTAATCATTGTTCTGCAGTTTTCTTTTCGTGCACAAAATTAATAAAACTTTCTATCTCTTCCTTTGTTTCCAGCCGGACAGTGTACATTTGGTTGCCCATGGCGCCGGAAAGTATGTCGGGCATGCGTTCGCACATCACCAGTGCGTCTTTGTATCGTTCCACCACTTCTTCGTGCGTGTGTACATATTTATATATGTCGCGCCGGCTGGCAAATGCGCAGTAATGCTGTTCGCCTTGCGGCGTGCGGTTTTCGTCAAAGGCCACCATGTCTGCCCACACCTTATACACGTCTGTGCTATGGGCGAAGTTTATCATGTCCGGCGTATAGCCGCCTGCAGGACGCATGTTCACTTCCAGTGCCACGAAGTCGCCCGTGTCGCCCAGTCCCTTGCGCGGACGGTCCAGACGGAAGAACTCCAGATGGACAAAGCGGCTCGTCACCTTGAATGCCTGCACGGTGCGTCTGCCCAAAGCGCTGAGGCTTTCGGGGATTTCCTTATCCACGTAATAAGAAAGGTCCAGCCGCTTGTTCACAATGTCCATGATGGACGGCGGCCACACGGTCATCGACTCGAAGAGCGGTTCGCCATGCGAATTGATTACGGCATCATACGAGCAGATTTCGCCCGTGATGAATTCTTCTATGACGTAACGCTTTACTCCTCCCGTATGCAGGAAGAAGTCTTCCAGCTCTGCATCGTTATGAATTTTGTGCGTACCTCCGGCTCCCACGCCTATGTCGGGTTTTCCTATCAGCGGGTAGCCACATTCTGCGGCAAAGGCACGGGCTGCTTCCAGTCCGTATTCAGCCTTGATTTGGCGTGCCGTGGGGATTCCTCCTTCGGCGTAATGCTTCTTCATTTCCGATTTTTCCTTGATGCTGTCTATGTGGTCCAGTCCTATGCCGGTGGTGACATGGAAGTCGGTGCGCAGGCGGGCGTCTTGTTCCAGCCAATATTCGTTGTTGGATTCTATCCAGTCTATCCGTCCGTACTTGTAGGCTAAGAAAGCCACGGCGCGATAGACCTGGTCATAGTCTTCCAGATTATTGACTTTATAGTATTCGGTCAGTGCATCTTTCAGTTCGGGGCTGAGTTCTCCGTACGGAGCATCGGCAATGCCCAATACGTTCACTCCGTTCTGTTTCAGTCGGGAGCAAAATTCCCAGTAGGTGCGTGGGAAGTGGGGAGAAATAAATATGAAATTCATGTGCATGTAGTCTTTTTATGGTTTATTAAGAGCAAAGTTCTCCATTTTCCCTGTTTTGTGCAAGAAGGAAGGCGAATTTTAGAGAATTATCCTACGAAGGGGAAGGAGGAAGCAGGATTGTTAGAATATAATTCTAAAAACGGGCGGATTTTTGGAATATGAATAAAGTTTCTTTAATAAGGTTCTGCGACAATTACTATCCGATAAAAGTAAATCATCATTATTGATGATCTACTTTTATTTGGGAGCTTTCCTATATAAATAGATAGCAATAAACGTATAAAGTATATTGGGAATCCACACCGCGATTATGGGCGGTGTATTTCCGTTGACGGCAAAAGTGGCCGATACTGTCTGAAACAGGATGTACGAGAAGCTAAGTGCCAAACCTACCCCTAAGTGAAGTCCCATTCCTCCCTTTATCTTGCGCGATGAAAGAGACACACCGATGGTGGTCAGAATGAAAGCGGCAAAAGACATGGCTATGCGCTGGTAGTATTCTATCTCAAATTCCTTGATGTTGGCAAAGCCTCGCTTCTTTTGGTTGTCTATATACCTTTTCAGTTCAGGACTGGTCATGGTCTGTTGCTGGCCTTTCATGATGAGAAAGTCCTGTGGCTCCATTTTGATGATGGTATCCATGCGGTCGCCTTTCGTAATCTTCTCGCGCATGCCTTCCATCTCGCGTATCATGTAATTCTTGATGGTCCATTTGTGCACGGACGTGGTGTCATACGTCACGCTGCGTGCGGTGAGGTGTGCCACCAATTTCTTGTCGTCAAACTTGTCTAACGAGAATCGATAGCCCGTCTTGTTATAGTCTTCGTAACGTTCTATGTAGGCTATGACGCCGCTATCTACTTCCAACTGCACGTTGCGCACGTAGTCTTGCTTCTTCTTCTTCTTGTAGCGGTCTTCAAAGTTCAGGCGTGTCACGTTGCCTTTAGGGATAACGTAAGCGCCCAGGCTGAACGTCACTACGGAGATGATGGCAGCCGAAATCATGTAAGGACGCATCATGCGCTTGAAGCTCATCCCGGTAGAGAACATGGCGATGATTTCCGAATTCTCTGCCAGCTTAGATGTGAAGAAGATAACGGCGATAAAGACGAAAAGCGGACTGAACAGGTTGGAGAAATAGGGGATGAAGTTCAGGTAATAATCGAACACGATGGCTTTCAGCGGTGCCTTGTTGTTGATGAATCGGTCGATGTTCTCGTTGATGTCAAACACCACGGCAATGGAGATAATCAATGCGATGGCAAAAAAGTAGGTACCCAGGAATTTCTTGATGATATACACATCAAGCCTTCTAACCCATTTGTCTATTTTCAGCATGGCCAAGAATGATTTCTTATTGCCTGTTGCAGTTGTGTCCGTATTTCTCTTGAACCACTTCTTCATTGTTCTTCCTTGATAAATTAGAGTCTTGTAGATAAGCGTTTCACCATCATGGGTTTCCATGTAGAAAAATCTCCCGCTATGATATGCTTGCGTGCTTCGCCTACTAACCACAGATAGAATGCCAGGTTGTGGATGGAAGCAATCTGCATGGCCAGCAGTTCCTGTGCATGAAACAGGTGACGCAGATAGGCACGGCTGTACATGGTGTCCACATACGAGGCACCGTCGGCTTCGATGGGGGAGTAGTCGTCTTCCCACTTCTTGTTGCGCATGTTCATGATGCCGTCTTTGGTAAACAACATCCCGTTGCGTCCGTTGCGGGTGGGCATTACGCAGTCAAACATATCTACACCGCGCTCTATGCCTTCCAGTATATTGACCGGAGTGCCTACTCCCATCAGATAGCGGGGCTTGTCTTTGGGCAGGATTTCATTGACCACTTCAATCATCTCATACATCTTTTCGGTAGGTTCGCCCACGGCCAGTCCGCCGATGGCATTGCCGTCTGCTCCTTTGGAGGCTATGTATTCTGCTGATTGTC
>JAUNIV010000185.1 GCA_030523385.1 Bacteroidales bacterium
TAAGGCGTCAAAAAATAACCCCTATGCTTACTCCAGATATTTCCCTATTTTCCCACTAAGTTGCAGCAACGAAATCTCACACACCTTCGTGTTATACTCAGCCGAAAGGATACGCTCTTCGGCATCCAGCAGGCTCTTTTGTGCCTCGCGCATCTCGATACCCGAAAGATCGCCCAACAGGTAACGCTCTTTGGCTATCTCGTGGTTCTCTCGGGCGGCCACTAAGTTCTGACGCTCCAGGTTGAGCAGGCGCAGGTTGTTGCGGTATGAGTGCCACAGGGTGCTTAGGTCGGCCTTCAATGCCAGTTCCAACTGTTCGCGTTCCAGTTGCGCATTGCGTATGTTCAGGCTGGCGTTGCGCTTCTCGCGGCGGCGGTTGCCGTCCCACAGGTTAAAGCCTACGGTGATACCTCCGTTCAGTCCCCAATTATTGCGGCGGCTGGTGGCGGCAGTCTCATACTTGTTGAGCGTATAGCTGTAACCGGCATTCAGCCTGATGTAAGGATAGTTGCGAGACAATACCTGCTTGTAGTCTAAGCGGGCAAGCGTGGTGTTTTGGTCGGCATGGAGCAGGTTGGCATTGATGGCGAGGGTAGATTGCCACAGGTCGTCGTAGTCCAATGCGTCGTTCACGATGATGACAGAGTCTTTCACCCGCAAGGGGCGGTTCACTTCTTTTATTGCCATGCGTTCGTTCAGGTTGATGCGCGAAGTCACCACCAGTTCCTGTTGCTTCATGTACTGGGCACTGTCGGCATTGAAGTCCACTTTGGCCTGCTGGTAGTCCAGACGCGAGAAGTTACCTATGTGATAACGTTCTTCCACGATGCGTAGCCGCTCTTTGGAGAGCGACACGGCGTAGAGGAAGTTTTTCAGACGGATTTGCTGCTGCACGTAGTCGTAGTATTCGGCAGCCAGTCCGGCTATGAAGTCTTCGAGTGCGATGCGGGTGTTTGTTTCGCCTTGCCGCTCCATCTCCTTCAACTTCTGGTAGGTGGTGCTGATATTGAATCCGTCGAACACCGTCCAGTTCACATCCACTCCGGCTTGCAGCGTCTGGTCGTAAATGTTCCGTTCGGTGGTGGTCATGCCGGTGCTCCGGGCTTTGGTGTCCGTGTTATCCAGCGTGCCGCTGTATTTGGCAGACAAATCTACGGTGGGCAGATAACCGGCATTGGCAAGGGTGGCATTGTTGTGTGCCACTTGCTCCTCGTTGCGGGTAATGCGCAGGGAGTAGTTGTTGGCCAGACCTTCTTCTAAGCAGGTCTTCAGGTTATAAAGTTGCTGTGCCGACAACGGAGCGGCACAGGCTATGCAGGTGCAGAGAGTGATAAAGATTCGTTTCATACGCTTTCGGGGTTACTTTCTCGGTTGGTAGATATATAAGTATAGATGGCAGGCACAATGTACATGGTGAGGAAGGTAGATACCAACATGCCGCCCACCACGGCTGTGCCCATGGCGATGCGCTGGTTGGCTCCCTCGCCGGTGGCAAAGGCAAGCGGAATCAGTCCCAATATAGTAGAGGTACTGGTCATCAGGATGGGGCGCAGGCGTTGCAGGGAAGCATCGCGGATGGCTTGCATCTTGTGCTCGCCCGCCTCCTGCTTCTGGTTGGCGAACTCCACAATCAGAATGCCGTTCTTTGCCACCAGACCGATAAGCATGATGATACCTATCTGGCTGAATATGTTCATCGTGATACCTCCGGCATACATGAACACCAATGCGCCGGCAATGGCAAGCGGCACGGTGAGCATGATGATGAACGGGTCTTTGAAACTCTCGAACTGCGCGGCCAGGATGAGGTAAATCAGTACCAAAGCCAGGATGAAAGCAAACATCAGGCTGGAAGAACTCTCGCGATAATCTTTGGAATCTCCGGCCAGTGCTGTGCGGAAGCTCTCATCCAATGTGCTGGCGGCTATCTTGTCCATCTCGTCCAGTCCTTGCCCGATGGTTTTCCCTTCGGCAAGTCCGGCAGACACGGTAGCAGAGATGAAACGGTTGTAGTGGTAGAGCTTGGGCGGAGCCACGGACTCCACAAATTCCACGAGGTTGTCCAGCTGAATCATCTCTCCTTTGTCGTTTCGGATATAGATGGACTTGATGTTTGCGGGAGTGTTTCGCTGTTGGCGGTTTATCTGTCCCAATATCTCATACTGCTTTCCGTTCATGTAGAAGTAGCCCATGCGTTGTCCGCTGAGGCCGTATTGCAGGGTCTCGGCAATGTCGCGCACGCTGGCCCCCATCGTGCCCGCCTTGTCGCGGTTTATGTTCACGCGCATTTCGGGGCTGCTGAACTTCAAATCCACGTCTGCCATCTGGAACGTCGGGTTCTCATAGACTTTGGCAAGGAACTCCGGCAAGACTTTCTCCAACTTCTCGATGCTCACTGCCTGCAACACGTATTGCACAGGCATGCTTCCGCGCCGTCCGCCGAAGGATGACTGCTGCTGAACGAATGCACGCGCCTTTGTCTTGTCCCGAATGGCCTGCGAGATGCGTTCCGCCACGTCCATCTGCGTGTAATTGCGGTCTTTGATGTCTTTCAGCGTGATGCGCACGTTCCCGCTTCCGCTGGACACGCGGGCGGTGATGGAGGCGGCATCGGGCACAATGGAATCTACCAACCGGTTAATGTCTTCCGTATAGTCCCTTATGTACTCATAGCTGGCTCCCTCGGCTGCGCGGGTGTTGATGCTGATTTGCGAGCGGTCTTCCATGGGTGCCATTTCGGCAGGTATTTGGTTCCACAACACTCCGATGGCGGTAAGCATCAGTATCGTGAGCGGTATCGCCCATACGCGACGGCGCAAGAAAGCATCCAACGAACGGGCATACACCCGGTTCAACGCTTCGAAGAAAGGCTCCGTCCGGCTGTAGAACCAGCTTTGCTTCTCGCGCTTGACGAGCAGCTTGGTAGCAAGCATGGGAGTGAAGGTGAGGGCGGCAAACGAAGAGATGATGACCGAACCTGCCACCACGAAACTGAACTCACGGAACAAACGTCCGCTGGTGCCTTCCATAAAGACGATGGGCAGGAACACCGCCACCAGCGTAATGGTGGTGGAGATGACGGCAAAGAAGATTTCTTTAGCTCCCTCTATGCCCGCCTCGAAGGGACGCATGCCGCGCTCGATGCGGATATAGATGTTTTCCGTCATCACGATGGCATCGTCCACCACCAGTCCCACGGAGAGCACCACCGCCAACATGGTAAGCACGTTGATGGAGAATCCGGCAATGTACATCACGAAGAAAGCTCCGATGAGCGACACCGGGATAACGATGCACGGAATGAGCGTCACGCGCCAGTCTCTCAGGAAAAGGAAGATGATGATGATGACCAGCACGAAAGCTTCATAGACAGTGCTCTTCACTTCTTCGATGGAAGCACGGATAAACTTCGTATTGTCGAATCCGTAGCTGTACTTCACGTCGTCGGGCAGGTCTTTCTGCATCTGCTCCATGCGTTGATACACGGCATCGGCAATCTCGATGTGGTTGGCTCCCGGTTGCGGAATGACCACTACGCCCACCATGGGCACGCCGTTCATCTTCATGTAGCTCTTGATGTCGGCAGGACCCAATTCGGCATAGCCAATGTCGCTGAAGCGTACCACGCGCCCGCCTGTCTCTTTCAGTATGATGTTATTAAATTCCTTCGCCGTGTGCATCTGTCCCATGGTACGCAGGGTCAGTTCCACGGTGTTTCCTTCGATGCTGCCCGAAGGAAGCTCGATGTTTTCTTTCGTGATGGCATTCCTCACATCTACAGGCGTAATGCCGTAGCCCGCCATCTTTGCCGGGTCGAGCCACAGGCGCATGGAGTAACGTTTTTCTCCCCAAATGGACACGCTGCTCACGTCGGAAATGGTCTGTAGTTGCTCCTTGACGGTGAGGTCGGCTATCTCGCTCAGTTCCAACAGCGAGCGGCTGTCACTCTGGATAGCCACCATGAGGATGGGCACGGCATCGGCGTCGGCTTTGGATACGGTGGGAGGGTCGCAGTCGTTGGGCAGGTAACGCTGAGCACGCGATACTTTGTCGCGCACATCGTTGGCGGCTGTCTCCAAATCGACGGACAACTCAAACTCTACGGTGATGCGGCTTTGTCCCTGCTGGCTGACGCTGGAGAGCGAACGTATGCCGGGAATACCGTTGATGTTCTGCTCCAGTGGTTCGGTGATTTGGTTCTCGATGACATCGGCATTGGCTCCCGAATAGCTACAGGTAACTGAGATAATGGGGTTATCTACCGACGGATATTCGCGCACGCCCAATGTGTTGTAGCCTATCAGTCCGAAGAGCAGGATGATGATGGTCAGCACGGTGGCAAGTACGGGGCGGCGTATGCTAAGTTCGGATATGTTCATGAGGGTCGGTCTTTGTCTGTGTTAGTTGATGGACTGGATTTCTACCGGCATTCCCTTGCGCAGCTGCAATGTACCCGATGTCAGGATGGTGTCGCCTATGGCAAGTCCCTGCACAATCTGCACTTCGGCATCGGTGCGTATGCCTATCACCACGTCGGTGGGTTCGGCTGTCCCGTTGCGATAGACAAATACCTTGTTCTGCCCCATTTCGGGCACAATGGCTTCGGACGGAATGGCTATGGCGTCTTCTATCTCTTTCTGCTTGAGCCGGATGTCGGTGTATCGTCCCGGCAGCAGTTCGCCGTTGCGGTTGGGATAGATGGCTCTCACGGTGAGCGAGTGGGTCTCCATGTCGAGGCTCGACTCGGTGGCATACACTTGTGCGCGGTAGGCATTCAGCTTTCCTTCCACATGGAAGTCCAGGTTGGTGCCTTTCTTGATCTCGCGTGCGTAGCGTTCGGGCACGGAGAACTCCACTTTCAGCGGAGTCACCTTCGTGAGCTTTGCCACTACGGTAGTGGGAGAGGCGTAGGCTCCGGCACTCACCTGCCGCAATCCGATGACACCATCAAAGGGAGCACGCAGCTCGGTCATGTCAATGTTGGCTTTGATGTTTTCTATGTCGGCATTGAGGGTGGCAAGCTCAGTCTTTACCTGTTCGTAGGCTTCCTTACTCACGGCATCGCGTTTCAGCAAGGCATCCTGGCGGAACACCCGGTCCTCGGCCAGTGGGACTTGTGCTTCCAACCGTTTGAGCTGTGCCTGTAGCTGGCTGTCGTTCACTTTGGCAAGCAGTTCGCCGCGTTTCACGGGCGCACCTTCCGTGAAGAAGATGTCCGTAATCTTGCCCGAAGTCTCAAAAGACAGGTTGACTTCTTCATCGGGCACTAAGCGTCCTGTCACCAGTATTTCGTCGGTGAGCAAATGCGGTTTGATGACTTGTGCGTTCACCCGCAAGGTGCGTTGTCTGTTTTCTTTCGGCAGTTCGTTGGCTGCCTTCAGTTCTTCGTTTTCGTGTGGGGTAAATTGATAGATGCCTAATCCGGCCAATCCGGCCGCTATTATGATGACGATGCCCCATTTCACTCGTTTGTTCATGTGTGTTCCGTCAAGATTAAAAAAAGTTGTATATTAATTTAGCATTGATGGTTGGATATGAAAAGTGACGCTCGGTTTAAGCGTCACTCCTCTTTTTAATATATTTTTTCATACGAAAATTTTTATGCCGTTTTTGGTTATAACGGCTGTTTTTA
>JAUNIV010000186.1 GCA_030523385.1 Bacteroidales bacterium
CCCATAAGGACTTCAAACCCCTTGATATTCGGAGCACGAAAATCCCTTACCTTCTGTGTACTAACTGTATAGGTCAACCTAAACTGGTCGCCACTCACTACTACATCGGGTGCCGAAGCTACGAACGTCACATTTCCATCCGCCCAAACATTCAGCACCATTATCATCCATGTAAACAAGAGAACTACTTTCCTCATCTTTATCTGTTTTTTTATTCGCCACAAAATTAAGCAATTACCAGTCTTTATCCAACTTCTTTCCTCGGATTTGCAGTTGTTTTTTCACTTTGTCCTGCACATTCTTTTCATCCTGCATCACGGCATTGAGCAACTGCTGCGCATTTTCTTTGGACATTTCGTCCTTATTCTGCTGCTGTTGCTGCTGGTTCTGCTGTTGCTGGTCTTTTTTATCTTGGTCTTGCTGGTCCTTATTCTGATCTTGCTTGTTATCGTCTTTTTGGTCCTGCTTCTGATCCTGTTGGTTTTGATTCTGGTTTTGGTTCTGCTGCTGGTCTTTCAGGAGCTTTTGAGCCAACGCCAGATTATAACGGGTTTCATCGTCTTTAGGATTATTGCGAAGCGACTGCTTGTAAGCCTCGATGCACTGCGGATACTGCTGCGAAGACTGTAGGATTACTCCCATGTTGTGATAGATTTGTGCCAGCTTCTCTTTGTCCTTTTCTATCTTGGAAGCCGACTCAAACTGTTCCATAGCCTCTTTCGCTTTCTGTTGCATCAAAAGCGAATTGCCTAAGTTGAACATGGCATCTGTCGATTTCGGATTCAGTTCCAATGCTTTCCGGTAATCCACTTCTGCCTTGATAAACAGACTGTCATTATACAGTTTGTTACCGCTACGCAGATAGTCCCTTTCCGTCTTCTGGGCAAAAGCGCAGCCGGTTGAGAGCAGGAACAAGAACGTGATATATGATTTCTGTAACATAAGCATCTTCCTTATTTAAATAGTCTGACATTCTTGAAAAGCGGGTTCTTCCGCTCCAGCATAAGCATTTCTATCACAAGCAGAATCAATATCAGCCATGCCAAAGCCTGGAATTGTTCGTCGAACTCCGTATAGACCTGGCTCTCTACATCCGATTTAGCCAGTTTAGCCATCTCTTTGTTCAGTGCTTTTTCTGCACCGTTGGTGTTATCTACACGGACATACATACCGTTTCCGGCTTTAGCTATCTCCTGACACATCTGCTCATTCAAGCGGGTAACAATGACATTTCCGTCACGGTCCCGGCGGAAGTTATTGCTACCATCTTCGGCCGGTATAGGAGAACCATCCGGCGAGCCAACTCCCAACACAAATACTTGTATTCCTTTCTCTGCTGCTTCCTTGGCTGCTTCTACTGCCCCACCTTCATGGTTCTCACCATCGGTGATGACAATGATGGCACGTCCTACCCCTTCTTGTGGAGTAAAACTTTTCATGCCCAACCGGATGGCAGCACCAATGTCTGTTCCCTGGGTGGTAATGAGCGAAGGATTGATGCTTTCCAAAAACATCTTGGCAGAAATGTAGTCGCTTGTGATAGGCAACTGCGTAAAGGCATCGCCGGCAAAGACAATCAGTCCCACTTTGTCATTATTGAATGTATCAACCAATCTGGATATCAACTTCTTTGATTTATCCAGACGGCTCGGCGTTACATCTTCGGCCAACATGGAGTTTGAAATATCCAGCGCAATCACCGCCTCTACTCCACTTCGTTTCACCGTTTCCATCTTTGAGCCAAACTGCGGACGCGCCAACATCAGTATAACCAATGTGAGCGCAGCAAAAGTCAGCCAAAACTTAACATCGGGACGATACTTTGAAATGGTCGGCATCAGTTCTTTCAACAATGCCGGGTCACCATATTTGCTAATATTACGGCGGCGGCGGTAGTTGGAATACAAATACAACGCTGCGAGAAAGGGCAATATGATGAGTAAATACAAAAAGTTCGGGTCTGCAAATCGAAACATGATTTCTTGTTTTAAGGTATTTTCTTTAATACTGAATTGCGCAACAGGACTTCAAGCAAAATGCAGAAGAATGCTATCCAGGCAAACACCTGGTATTCCTCTTCGCGCTTACTGAATTCCTTCACATTCAACTTTGTTTTCTCCAGCTTGTCTATTTCCTCATAGACTTCCTTCAGCTTCGAGTTGCTGGTAGCACGGAAATAGTTTCCGTTCGTAGTACCGGCAATTTCCGCCAAAGTCTTTTCGTCTATCTCGACAGGCACATTCACATACTGCACTCCTGCATAAGTCTGCATCGGATAAGGAGCGGTTCCATTCGTTCCCACGCCGATGGTATAGACTCTGATACCAAACTGACGGGCTATCTCAGCAGCAGTCTGCGGAGAAATATCTCCCCGGTTGTTACTACCGTCCGTAAGCAATATGATGACTTTCGACTTGGCTTTACTGTCCTTCAGCCTGGTCACCGCATTGGCAATACCCATACCGATAGCCGTACCGTCTTCTATCAGTCCGCGCTGTGCGATGTCTCCTTTGATGCTTTGGAAAAGATTCAATAAGACTGCATGGTCCACTGTCAGCGGACATTGCGTAAAGCTTTCTCCGGCAAAGATTGTCAGACCAATGTTGTCATTGGGACGTCCGTTGATAAACTCGGCAGCCACCTGCTTGGCAGCTTCCAGACGGTTGGGTTTAAGGTCTTCGGCCAACATACTGGTAGAAACGTCCACCGCCAGCATGATGTCTATACCCTCTATCTCCGTATTCTGCCAGTTGTTGGTGGTCTGCGGACGTGCCAACACCAATATAATCATGACAATGGCTACCGTACGAAGCACAAACGGTGCATGCAACAAGTAAATCTTCCAGCTGCGAGGTGCTTTCATGTACATGCGGGTGGTAGAAACCTGAAGCGTTGGCTCGGTCTTCTTCCGCTTCATGACATACCATAATATATAAGGTATAAGCAGTACCAGCAGGAACAGATATTCAATATTTGCAAAAATCATTGTTCTCTCCTATTTAAATATTAAAACCAAAGATTGTATATGCCACTCAGCACCTTGTAGAGTATGGCTACAATTACTATTGCAATGACACCCATGCTGGCCAGCAACAATATTCTTCCTTGTTTGCTACGCTTTTCTTCTACAGTTATTTCCGTAGGCTCGGGCTTCGCATTCGGGTCGGGTTCCACTTTTGTCTGATTGATGAAATCTACCGCATTTACCAGGTTCATGTCGTTCTCATTCATCAGCGGAGCATGCTTGGCAAACTTCACCAAATCGGCAGTCTGGAACAAGAACATCAAATCCTTGATAGACTCTTTGTCATTGGTTTCCTGTAATTTCTCAATAATCTCAGTAGATGTCATCTCCATGGCATTAAATCCGAACCGCTCTTCCATGTAAGTACGAAGCACATCGGTCAGTTCTGTATAATAGGTCTTCGGGTCAGACATGCGCAAAGCCTTGTCGCCTTTGATGCGTTCTATCTCCTGCAAAGCCTGCTGATGTGGAGGAAGTTTCGGTTCCACTTTAATCTTTCGGATGATAGGCTTGTTGTCTTTATAACGGACATACAGATAATAGCCCAAAGCTCCCAATGCTATCATCAGCAGCGTGAGCCATACGATAAGAGCCACATCATCCCAAATAATAGGAACTTCCCTCACGCTCTTCGGGCCGAAGAACTGTTCGGGATGCAATGTATCTACAGGTACCGAATAAACCTTCACAGCCAAAGCCTTGGAACGATAGATTTTTCCATCTACCGCTACTTCAAAGGGCGGCAGATAATAGAGTGCCGAGTCAAAAGAAGTAACGGTATATTCCTGTTTGATCAGCATCCGCTTCCCTTCGTTCAGCATCTGTGTATCGGGTTTGGCTATATCCAGTATTTCCACTCCTTTCACCAGTGTGTCACGTAGAAACGGTAATTGCAGTTTCTGTGTGGCATCCATACTTACTTCCAGTTTCACTTTGGCCTGTTCGCCAATGAGAAGCTGCAAAGAGTCTATGCTGGCATCCACCGTCACATTCTGAGCCTGTGCCGTAACGGTTGTCAGCATAGCTGCACAGGCCAATGCCCCCCAAAACTTTTTGCAAGCATTCAATATCTTCATATTCCTGTCAGTTTCGTTTAGCAAATAAGTTAAGTAACGATTTCACGTAATCCTGGTCGGTGCGGATGGATACCGAATCTACATTACTCTTCGTAAAGGTTTCGCCTAATTGTGTCTGACGTTGCATCCACCAGGCATGATGGGCATTGCGTAAAGCACGTGATGATGTATCAATCCATTGCTCATGTCCGGTTTCGGCATCGCGCACTTTCATCAGTCCTACATCGGGCAGGTCTGCCATGCGACGGTCATACACCTGAATAGCCACAATGTCATGTTTCCGGTTGGCAATGGTCAAGGCATTACGAAAATCGTTTTCATCAATAAAGTCGCTCAACATAAAAGTAGTGCAACGCTTCTTGATGACGTTAGTCAGATATTCCACCGCCATTTTTATGTCCGTCCGCTTGCTTTCCGGTTTGAAGTCCAACAGTTCGCGGATGATGTAAAGAATATGTTTTCTTCCTTTTTTGGGTGGAATAAATTTCTCTATACGGTCTGAGAAAAAGATCACGCCTATCTTATCGTTATTCTGAATGGCCGAAAATGCCAACGTAGCGGCAATCTCGGTCACCATATCTTTTTTCATCTGTTTCACCGTACCGAAATCCAAGCTGTTCGAAACGTCGATCAAGAGCATCACCGTCAGTTCGCGCTCCTCTTCAAAAACCTTCACATAAGGTTTGTTATAGCGAGCGGTTACGTTCCAGTCTATGTCTCGAACGTCATCGCCATATTGATACTCACGAACTTCCGAGAACGACATACCTTTACCTTTGAAGGCAGAGTGATACTGTCCGGCAAAGATATTGTTCGAAAGTCCGCGCGTCTTTATTTCAATCTGGCGAACCCGTTTTAGTATATCACTTGTTTCCATATAGAAAATCAGGGCACTTCAACCTTGTTCAATATTTTGCTGACGATTTCATCCGAAGTCATGTTCATGGCTTCAGCTTCATAAGTCAATCCGATACGATGGCGAAGCACATCATGAGCCACGGCACGCACATCTTCCGGAATGACATAACCACGACGCTTGATAAACGCATAGCTGCGGGCAGCCAATGCCAGATTGATAGAAGCACGCGGTGAACCACCGAAGCCAATCATATCCTTCAATTCCTTCAAATCATATTTTTCCGGATAACGGGTAGCAAACACGATGTCGGCTATATATTGTTCGATCTTCTCATCCAAATATACCTGACGGACCACCTTGCGGGCTTCAATAATATCTTCCGACTTGAGGATAGGACGAACGGTAATCTTCTCGCCGCTGATGTTCTGACGGATAATCTTCTTTTCTTCTTCCAGCTTCGGATAGTCGATGATTACTTTCAGCATGAAACGGTCCACCTGTGCTTCGGGCAACGGATAAGTACCCTCTTGCTCTATCGGGTTCTGAGTGGCCATTACCAGGAAGGGTTCGGGAAGTTTGAAAGTATCTTTGCTCAAGGTTACTTGGCGTTCCTGCATGGCTTCCAGCAAAGCACTCTGCACCTTGGCCGGAGCACGGTTTATTTCAT
>JAUNIV010000187.1 GCA_030523385.1 Bacteroidales bacterium
ATTCTTCATTAAAAAGAGATGAAACCGAATTTTAAGAACATAGATATATACGCCGGATTCCATCCGCAGAACGGCATGGAATGGCAGCAGGCCAATGGCATCAGCGCCAACTGGAAAACTCCGGAGCACATTTGCGTGAAACCGGTATATACGAAAGAGGACCTGGAGGGCATGGAACACTTGGATTACGTAGCCGGTATTCCTCCTTACTTGCGTGGCCCTTACTCCATGATGTACACTTTCCGTCCCTGGACCATCCGCCAGTATGCCGGATTCTCTACGGCCGAAGAAAGTAATGCCTTTTATCGTCGTAACCTGGCATCGGGACAGAAAGGTTTGTCCGTTGCTTTCGACCTTCCTACTCACCGCGGCTATGACCCCGACCACGAACGTGTGGTAGGCGATGTGGGTAAAGCTGGTGTGTCCATCTGCTCGTTGGAGAACATGAAAGTGTTGTTCGATGGTATCCCCTTGAACAAGATGTCTGTTTCCATGACCATGAACGGTGCCGTATTGCCCGTCATGGCATTCTACATCAATGCCGGTTTGGAGCAGGGAGCCAAATTGGAAGAAATGGCCGGAACTATCCAGAACGACATCTTGAAGGAATTCATGGTGCGTAATACCTATATATATCCGCCAGCCTTCTCCATGAAGATTATCTCCGACATCTTTGAGTACACATCACAGAAGATGCCTAAGTTCAACAGTATTTCCATTTCGGGCTACCACATGCAGGAAGCCGGTGCCACAGCCGATATTGAGTTGGCTTACACGTTGGCCGACGGTCTGGAGTATCTTCGTGCCGGTGTGGCGGCAGGCATTGACATCGATGCCTTTGCACCGCGTCTGTCTTTCTTTTGGGCTATCGGCATGAACCACTTTATGGAAATAGCCAAGATGCGTGCCGCCCGTATGTTGTGGGCAAAGATAGTGAAGCAGTTCAATCCCAAGAACCCCAAATCATTGGCCTTGCGTACACACTCGCAGACTTCCGGATGGTCGCTTACCGAGCAAGACCCTTTCAACAACGTAGGACGTACTTGTATCGAGGCTATGGCAGCCGCATTGGGACACACCCAGTCATTGCACACCAACGCATTGGATGAGGCCATCGCCCTGCCTACCGACTTCTCTGCACGTATCGCACGTAACACCCAGATATACATCCAGGAAGAAACCTACGTGTGCAAGAATGTCGATCCGTGGGGAGGTTCTTACTATGTGGAATCGCTCACCAACGAACTGGCACACAAGGCATGGGAACACATTCAGGAAATCGAAAGTTTGGGCGGTATGGCTAAGGCTATCGAAACCGGTGTGCCCAAGATGCGTATCGAAGAAGCCGCTGCCCGCACACAGGCCCGCATCGACTCCGGTTCGCAGACCATTGTAGGTACCAACAAGTATCGTCTGGAGAAGGAAGACCCCATCGACATCCTCGAAGTAGATAACACTGCCGTTCGTCTGGAACAGATAGAAAACCTGAAGAGACTGAAAGAAGGACGCAACGAAGAGGAAGTGCAGAAGGCACTGGAAGCCATCACCCGCTGTGTGGAAACCAAGCAAGGAAACCTGCTGGAGCTGGCCGTAGAGGCAGCCCGCGTGCGTGCCACATTGGGCGAAATATCCGATGCTTGCGAGAAGATAGTAGGACGTTATAAAGCAGTAATCAGAACCATATCAGGCGTGTATTCATCAGAAAGTAAAAAGGATGCAGATTTCGCACGGGCTTGCGAACTGACCGAAGAATTTGCGAAGAAAGAAGGACGTCGTCCGCGTATCATGATTGCCAAGATGGGTCAGGACGGACACGACCGTGGTGCAAAAGTGGTAGCTACAGGCTATGCCGACTGTGGCTTCGATGTGGACATGGGACCGTTGTTCCAGACTCCGGCCGAAGCTGCCCGCGATGCCGTAGAGAATGACGTGCATGCAGTGGGTGTGTCTTCACTGGCTGCCGGACACAAGACGCTGATTCCGCAAATCATCGACGAACTGAAGAAGTTGGGACGCGAAGATATTCTGGTATTTGCCGGTGGTGTTATCCCTGCCCAAGACTATGACTTCTTGTACAAAGCCGGTGTGGTAGCTATCTTCGGCCCGGGTACTTCGGTAGCCAAGGCAGCTTGCCAGATTATGGAAATCATGCTGGAAGAAGAATAACATAATAATTCATTTGTCTGGTGAGGGTGTGTCTGAAAAACGATTCTTTCGTTGATTATGCGCACCCTCATAAATTTATGCTCCGATAGAAGAAACATGACCCAACGCACATCTTTTGCCTCCCCCATAACCAAGTTGCAGCACAAGGAGTTGCTGCTTCGCATGGAATACGAATACGAGAAAGAAACATTCAAGCAACAAACCGAACTGATGGGCATAGGCCGGAAAGTAAAACGGGGCCTGTGCTGGTTTCCTGTATCTACGGGAAGAAGCTACTACAACTCACTCAATCAGCTTGTCGTCGAAGTGGAGAGGCAGGAAGACAAGGAAATAGAACATGTGTTTGAATTTGGTCGTCTCGTGTGCTTTTTCACACAAGATGCTTCAGACCGTTTGCATTACCTCAACTTCACGGCAACCGTGAACTATGTGGAGGAAGACCGCATGGTGGTGGTGCTTCCTTCGGCCGATGCGTTGCTCAGCCTGCAAGCGACGGAACACCGGTTGGGCGTACAGCTTTACTTCGACGAAACGAGTTATCGGCTGATGTTCGAGGCCATGAACAGGGTGATACGCGCCAAGGATAATCGGCTGGCCGAACTGCGCGACATCTTTCACGGGACAAGGAAAGCGGAAACATTCAGCTTTGGTTTCACCCGCTTCCCGTGGCTGAACAGCACGCAGGAAGAAGCCGTAAACAAGGTGATGCATGCCAAAGACGTAGCCATCGTGCACGGCCCTCCCGGAACGGGAAAGACCACTACGCTGGTAGAAGCCATCTACGAAACCCTTCATCGTGAGAACCAAGTCATGGTATGTGCCCAGAGTAATATGGCGGTAGATTGGATTAGCGAAAAGTTGGTGGACCGTGGCGTGCCTGTGTTGCGTATCGGTAATCCTACCCGTGTGAATGACAAGATGCTTTCCTTCACTTACGAACGTCGTTTCGAGGCGCATCCCGACTATCCGCAGTTGTGGAGCATCCGCAAAGCCATCCGTGAGTTGCACAGCCGTTCGCGCAAAGGAGCGGAACGAGAAAGCATCCGACAAAAAATCAATGCCCTGAAAGACCGTGCCACCGAGCTGGAGATACGCATCAATGCCCACCTGTTTGGCGAAGCGCGTGTCATAGCCTGTACGCTTGTCAGTTCGGCCAACCGCATATTGGCAGGGCAGAAATATGGCACTCTGTTCATTGACGAAGCGGCCCAGGCGCTTGAACCTGCCTGCTGGATAGCCATCGGCAAGGCCGATCGCGTGATATTGGCAGGCGACCATTGCCAGCTTCCGCCCACTATCAAGTGTATGGAGGCAGCCCGTGGCGGACTGGACCGCACGCTGATGCAGGAAATCGTGCAGAATAAACCGGAGACGGTTTCGCTCCTCGAAGTGCAGTATCGCATGAACGATGAAATCATGCACTTTCCTTCCGAATGGTTCTATCATGGCAGGCTGAAGTCGGCTCCGGAAGTGAAGTACCGGGGCATACTGGACTATGACACTCCGATAGAATGGGTGAACACCGAGGGCATGGACTGCAACGAAGAGTTCGTGGGCGAAAGTTTCGGGCGCATCAACAAGGCAGAAGCCACCCTGTCTGTAGCCCAACTCACGGCCTATATAAATAAAATAGGTAAGGAGCGTTTCCTGGAGGAGCGCATTGACGTGGGGCTTATCTCGCCCTACAAGGCACAAGTGCAATACCTGCGTCAGCTCATCAAACGGGATGCTTTCTTCAAGCCCTATCGCCACCTGATAACCATCAATACGGTGGATGGTTTTCAAGGACAGGAGCGCGACGTGATTCTAATTAGCCTGGTACGGGCCAATGCCGAAGGCCAAATTGGCTTCTTGAACGACTTGCGGCGAATGAATGTGGCCATCACCCGTGCCCGCATGAAGCTGATAATATTGGGAGATGCTTCCACACTCACCAAGCATCCCTTTTACAAGAAACTATATGAATACATTCTTTCGCTGACGGAATAGGTTGATACATAGCCCTGTCCGGTGAAAGTATGGCTTTGGATTTGGCCGACGGAAGATTGTGGCTATGATACGACAGATATGACGGTATAAAAAGGGTAATTTGGTGCTTTAAAAAATTTTTTTTGTCCTTTAAAAAAAGATTTTGGTCCTGTAAAAAATAGGATATGATACTATCATCCGTGATGAGGTGTGCTTTGGCTGCAAATTATGAAGGCGCATCCTGTTGCGGATGAACAGAATGCGCCTCATTATAGTGTACTTTAAAACTCGCTCGTGAAGTGGAACTTGATGTGTTTGAAGTCCATCTGTGCCATTTGCAGCACGTAGTTGCTGTCGGCCAAGAACACATCGCGGCCTTCGCGGTCTTTGGCCATGTACTGGAATTTACGCTTCTTGAACGCTTCCAGCTCTTCGGCATCGTCGCTCTCTACCCAACAGGCTTTGTACAGGCTGATAGGCTCCCAACGGCATTTGGCGTTGTATTCGTTTTCCAGACGATACTGGATGACCTCGAACTGCAACTGGCCGACCGTACCGATAATCTTGCGTCCGTTGAACTGATTGACGAACAACTGGGCCACGCCTTCGTCCATCAGCTGGTCAATTCCTTTGGCCAACTGCTTCTGCTTCATGGGGTCGGCATTCTCTATGTATTTGAACATCTCCGGCGAGAAGCTGGGTATGCCTCGGAAGTGCAGCTTCTCGCCCTCCGTGAGCGTATCGCCAATCTTGAATGTGCCATTGTCCGGCAATCCGATGATGTCTCCCGCCCATGCTTCATCCACCGTGGTCTTTCGTTGGGCCATGAACTGTGTGGGCGACGAGAAACGCATCGTCTTGTCGTGGCGCACGTGATAGTAGGGCGTATTGCGCGAGAATCTGCCTGAGCAGACTTTGCAGAAGGCAATGCAGGAACGATGGTTGGGGTCGATGTTGGCTGTAATCTTGAATACAAAGCCGGTGAACTTCGGTTCGTCCGGAAGCACTTCGCGCTCTTCCGTCTTAGTGGGGCGCGGACTGGGGGCTATCTCGACAAACGTGTCCAGCAGTTCCTGTACGCCGAAGTTGTTTAGCGCAGAACCAAAGAACACGGGAGCCAGTTCGCCTTTCAGGTATTCATCCACATTGAATGCGGGATATACGCCGTCTATCAGTTCCAGTTCGCTGCGCAGCTTCTCGGCTAAAGGAGCACCGATGTGGTTGTCCAAATCTTCGGTATGAATATCTACTTCCACCTTCTCCGTCACCACCTGCTTGGATGGTTGGAAGAGGTTCAGCTTCTGTTCGTAGATGTTATAGACGCCTTTGAATCGGGGACCGCTTTCGATAGGCCATGTCAAGGGACGGACGCCGATGACCAGCTCTTCTTCCAGCTCATCCAACAGGTCGAACGGGTCTTTGGCTTCGCGGT
>JAUNIV010000188.1 GCA_030523385.1 Bacteroidales bacterium
GTTCGAACAAGAGAGAGAGATAATTTAAATTCTTAATTCTTAATTTTTAATTTAATTATGGCAATACCTTACAAAAGAGTAGAGAGAAAAAACCCGATGGACGAGAACAGCCAACCGAAGTATTACATCCGACTGGTGACACTCGGACAGACCGCCACACTCGACACCATCGCCTACGAGATGAAAGAAGCCAGTTCGCTGTCATTGGGCGACATCAAGAGCGTGCTGACCAACTTTGTGACAGCCATGCGCCGCGCGCTCTACAACGGACATTCGGTCAATATCCCCGATTTTGGCGTATTCAGCCTCTCGGCGCGTAGCGAAGGAGCCGACACGATGGCCAGATGTTCGGTGAAGAACATCCGCTCCGTGAAAATCAACTTCCGCGCATCGAGCAGCGTGAAGCCCAACCTTGCCTCGAAAGTGGCAGGAGAGGTGATGGAGTTCGTAGATGTGGAGAAAATGGCGGAACAGACGGAAGACTGATCTTAGCGACCCTACAAAACAATTTGATTTTTAAACCATTAAAACCCTAAACATTATGAACAAATCTGTCTGGAAACTGATTCTGAAAGTAATCATGGCGGTGGTGACCACCATTGCCGGAGCCGTGGGCATCACCTCTTGCATGGGGTGAGGCGCCTGCCCCTCAAAAAAAAACAATCTGAACATTAACTTACAAAAACAACTAACGAGAAAGAATGATTATGAAAATCCAGGAACTGAACCCGGCGGAATATCCCGCCAGAGAGATTAGACTGATTGTGATACACTGTAGTGCCACCCGTTGCAACGTGCCCTTCACGCCTGCCCAACTGGAGGCGTGCCACCGCGCACGAGGCTTCAACGGCATCGGTTATCATTATTACATCACCCGCGACGGGCGTGTGCACAACACGCGCCCGCTGGAACGAGCCGGTGCGCATGCCTACGGCTGGAACCTCCACAGTGTGGGCATCTGCTACGAGGGCGGCCTCTCTGCCGAAGGGAAGCCTGCCGACACGCGCACCACTTTCCAGAAGGCTTCGCTGCTGGAGTTGCTCTCCTCGCTGCGCAGCCGCTATCCGGACACCGTGGTGAAAGGGCATTACCAGCTCGGCCCCAACGTGCGCAAGGCGTGTCCGTGTTTCGATGCAGAAAAGGAGTATTCGGTTGCCTGACAGGCGATTGAATGTTTATTGAGGAATCCGGCCATCCCGATGGGGTGCGTCGGATTTATCTTTTTAAGAATAAAAAGTAGGCTTTCTCTACAGGTTTTGGCATCATTCATTGTCTGCTCCGGAAAAAAGATTAAAGTTGCAACGATATAAGATGAATGTCTTTGAAGCCGCCACAAAGCGAATCCATTGATATATATTTCGAGGGTGTGCTGAAAGTGAAATACAATCAACACACCCTCTTATAGTTCTCTCTATTTTATCTCACACTCAGAAACTTATGCCAATCTGTTTTTCAGTTCGTCGGGCAGCACGGGCATAGCACCGTTTTGCGTGCAAACGAAAGCCGATACTTCTACAGCCAACTTATGAGCTTCGCTCACTGATTTTCCTTTCAGTATGGCAGCCACGAATGTAGCAGTGAATGAGTCGCCTGCACCTACCGTGTCGGCCACCTGCACCTTCGGGGTAGCCACGAACGAGATTTCGCCCGGAGTAAACACATAGCTTCCGTTTACACCGCAAGTCAGAATCAACATCTTCAGATTATACTTAGCCAACAGAATCCAGCACTTGTCTTGCAGGTCGATGCCCGGATAACCGAACATGCGGCTCACTGTCACCAGTTCTTCGTCGTTAATCTTCAGGATATTGCACTTCTTCATAGACTCACACAAGATTTCTTTGGTGTAGAATCCCTGACGCAGGTTCACATCGAATATCTTGCACTGGCCGGCTCCGTCGGGCATCGTGTCGAGGAAGTGGTTGATGGTTTCGCGGGAAACCACGCTGCGCTGTGCCAATGAGCCGAAGCATACGGCGCGTGTGCGGCGAGCCAGGTCTTCCAGTTCTTCGTTGAAGACGATATTGTCCCATGCCACACCTTCCTTTATATCATACATGGGGATTCCGTTCGGATCCAGTGACACTTGTACCGTGCCGGTGGGGTAGGGCACTGTCTCTATCAGATAATTGAGTTTGCGCTCTTCAAATGTCTGCAATATTTCTTTGCCTAATTTGTCATCGCCCACTGCGCTTACTACGCAGCTTTCCAGTCCAAACTGAGATACATGATAAGCAAAATTAGCCGGGGCTCCGCCGATTTTCTTTCCTTCGGGCAACACGTCCCACAGTGCTTCGCCCATTCCTACGATTAGTTCATTCATGGTTATTTCTTTATTTTAAGGGTATATAATAACAAGTAAATCACTCCTACGGTCATTACGGCCACTGCTCCGCTTTGTCCGATGGCATCACTGGCCACGCCCATAGCCAAGGGGAACACCGTACCGCCAAACAGACCCATAATCATCAGTCCGGAAACTTCGTTCTTCTTGCCCGGCAGAGCCATGATAGCCTGCGAGAAGATGATGGAGAACACATTGGAGTTGCCGAATCCAATCATGCCGATGCAAGCGTAAATCACTGTCTCCGAATGGAACAGGAACAAACCTGCCATGGCCAGCAGCATCAGCACCGCACTGAACAGGAAGAACGAGCGGGCAGAGGCTTTTTGCAGGATGAATGCACCCAGGAAGCATCCGATGGTACGGAATATGAAGTAGAGGCTGGTGGCAAAACCGGCTTCGGCCAGGGTCATGTCCAGACGTTCCATCAGAATCTTAGGAGCGGTGGTGTTGGTACCTACGTCAATGCCCACATGGCACATGATGCCGATGAATGAGAGCAGGATGACGGGTTTGGCCAACAGGGAGAAGCAGGCTGCAAAACCTGAAGCCTTGTCGGGCTGTTCTTCTTCGATGGGGGTGGCACTCAGCATCACGATGGCCAGTACGGCAATCACCATATAGATAGGGAAAAGCACACGCCAGCCCAGTCCGAAGGAAGGAATGGCTTGCGTAGCACCCCACATGGCAATGTAAGGAGCCAGGAAAGAAGCGATGGCCTTTACAAACTGTCCGAAGGTGAGCGAGCTAGCCAGCTTGTCGCCGGCAATGACGTTGCTCAGCAAGGGGTTGAGCGAAGTCTGCATCAAGGCGTTGCCGATGCCCAGCAACGAGAATGAAAGCAACATGTGCGTATAGCTGTCGCCGAATATGGGGATGACCAAAGAACCGAATGTCACAAGCAAGCTCAGCAACACCGTCTTCTTACGGCCTATCTTGTTCATCAATATACCTGTAGGAACAGAGAAAATAAGGAACCAGAAGAATACCAATGAGGGGAAGATATTGGCTTCTGAATCACTAAGTCCGAGGTCGGCTTTTACGTAGTTTGAGGCAATGCCTACCAAATCAACAAATCCCATGGCAAAGAAACACAACATTACCGGGATGAGTTTGGCGTATATGTTTTTATTATTATAATTGCTAGTCATGATATAGATTGATAAAGGGTTATTAAAAAAGAAATGAAGAGGTGCCGGGGCTTTTACCCGGCCACCTTCTCATGTGATTAATTATAAACCTAACTTATAAACATTCAAGTTTGTAACTTTGGCTTTTCCGTTTTCGCTGTAGAAGCGGAGTGCATTGTAAGGCTCGTTGGGGAAAACAAGGTTGGTCATAGCCACCTGTCCGCCATCTACGAAGAGTTCTACGCTGCCGTTATCCACGAAGATCTGGAGCTTGTGTGCCTTTTTGGCATCCACCGGTGCCCAAGTGCCCAGTGCAAAGTCGTTCTTGTAGTCCACGGTCACTTGTTTGTAGCGTGCATAGCTTTCTTCGGTGTCGAGCATGTGGGGTTCTACACGTTCGCCAAAGGCTGTGATACCGCTTTCAGCACGGTCCATTACTACGCGGCCTTCTTTGCTGTCTACATAAATCTTCACTTTCTCGCCCAGTGTGTTCTGCAGTTCCAGTCCGGCTTCGCCACCGTTGGCTGCCAGTTCCAGGTCAACCTCGAAAGCACCGTCGTTGTTCTCAAACAAGTTGTCGAAGCGTTTTTCTTCCGTCACGTCGAAGTCACCCATAGCTTTGGTTTCCTTACGCAATGCTTCTGTTTCCTTCACCGGAGCTGCGCTCAGATACAGTTGCTTGTCGGCACCCGTATAGAGGTTGAGTTCGCGGGGCAGGGCATTGGCACTGCGGAACTGCTGCATCGGAGTGTAGTTGGCATACTGCCAGTTGCTCATCCAGGGCACTGCTATCACGCGGTCGCCTGTGTTGGAGAAACATACAGTGGCATAGTGGTCTTTACCCCAATCCAGCCATTTCACTACGTTGGGTTTTGTATCGCAAGTGAATTGCTTGCCGTCAAATTCGCCCACGAAGTACATCGTACCGCTACCGCCATAGACGAAGCCCGGATTGATGTTTACAATCATCACCCATTTCATCTTCGACTTGTCGCCATCTACAGGCAACTGAATGAAGTCGGGACATTCAAACTGGTTGGGCTGAGGACCGTAGCCGGCTCCCCATTCGCTCAGGTATTCCCAATTTTTCAAGTCTTTTGAAGAATAGAAGCGCATGTTCTTGTCGGCGCTGACAATCATTCGCCAGTTCTGTTCGGGTTCGTACCAGAACACTTTCGGGTCGCGGAAGTTCTCCAGTCCGTCAAACGGAGTCAATACCGGGTTTCCTTCATATTTGGTGTAGGTACGTCCGTTGTCTGTGCTGTATGCCATGCATTGTATCTCGCGCTGTCCTTTAGCCAAATTCTTGTGTGAAGTATAGAAAGCAATCATCGTGTTTTCTCCGAAGCCTGCGCTTCCCGGTTTATCTACGATGGCACTTCCTGAGAAGATATGTCCCAATGTGTCGCGGGCAATGGCAGGATCGAGGTGTTCCCAATGTACCAGGTCTTTGCTCACGGAGTGTCCCCAGTGCATGTTGCCCCACATGGAACCGTAAGGATTGTATTGGAAATAGAGGTGGTATTCGCCGTCTTTATACACCAGTCCGTTGGCATCGTTCATCCAGCCATAGATAGGAGTGTGGTGATAAATGGGGCGGAACTTTTCACGATTGGTCGTATCGAATGTATCAGACACCTTGATGCTGTCCCAACAGAGTGCGTTGGCAGCTACGTTGCGAATCAGTACGGTAGCTTCGCCTGCTCCTTGCGGGAGTTCAAAAGGTACGTAGTATTCCACTTGATCTGTAGCGAGGCGCACATCCATGTATGTATCGGCAGGATTGCCCGGTTCTACTTTTACCTGTCCTTCGTTGCTGCTTTCCTGTATGGGGAGCAAAATATACTTGGAAGGATTGGCGATGCGCACTACTGTCAGCGTATCTCCTTGGTGTTCCAACACCAGATTGTTTTTCTGTGACTGGCAGGAAACTGCTCCTGCTGCAAGGGTCAAGCCCAATGCAAGATTAACAAAATTCGTCTTCATGGTTTATAATATTGTTTTTAAGTTTCTTTTTTCAGTGTTTCGTATCGGCAAAGATAACGGAAACCCACTTTGCCGACCGAAACTTTTGTTTCATTCTCTCTT
>JAUNIV010000189.1 GCA_030523385.1 Bacteroidales bacterium
AAGGATGGTTCCGTAGCTCAGCTGGATAGAGCAACGCCCTTCTAAGGCGTGGGTCCTGCGTTCGAATCGCAGCGGAATCACAGAGAAGCACTGCTGAATCAAGTAAGTTTTCAGTGGTGCTTCTTTTTTTTAAGTCTGTTTCTTTGTTTTTTATTCTTGATAATTCGGTTGCTTCTGCTTGATTACAGGTTTTCCAACCATTTCTTTCCTGATTTGGTCTTGAACCATACAAGAATCCCACCTGCTATCACGCAACCTATCACATACGTCAAAGCTAACATTTCCATAATATCCCTCCTTATCTTAGAATTTTACGTGCTATTACAGCAAACAATACAGTTAATAGGATGCCACTTACCAGTATAACAAAATCAATATAACTTTTGTCTGTACCCGAAAGAGGCATTACCCAACCGATAACAAGGCCGGTAAAAGACAATTTGGAAAGGTCGTAGAAATATTTCCCGAGAGTTTCCCGGCTTGTTCTTTCCCTTTCCCTGACTTCTTTCCTCGCTTCTTGTTGTTTCATGAAATTTCCCATCGTGATGCAAAGGTAGTGATTCGGCCTGAAATTTACAATATAAATCGTGGCCTTTTTGTTTTCGTTAGTAATCCATGTCATTGGGCAGAAAAAAAATCGAAGTTGCCTGAACAATTCTTTTTCTCCCGTGTTATATAGATGTGTTTTTCATAGTATTAGATTAAAGGTTGAAGATTGTGCCGGCTTGTGATAAGTCGTTACGTCTGAAGTAGAAGCGTCTACTATAAAAAGAAAGAAAAGGTTGTCTCCGTTCTGGCGAAGGCAGCCTTTTCTGTTTTGAGCTTTGTTCTCCATGTTTTGGTGCTTTAAAAAATATTTTTCATAGGACCAAAAAATTTTTTTAAAGCACCAAAAATACAATATGATACTATCAAAAAAAAGTGCGCTGTCGTGGGGCTATGGGATATTTAACGGTGCTTTGCGCAGATATTCGTGTTTTTGTTTTATCTTTGTCTGCCGAAACCTAATCAATAAAACAATATAGTTTATGTTCTCAGGAATTGTAGAAGAATATGCCGAAGTGGTGCGCGTGGTAAAAGAACAGGAGAACCTGCACCTCACGCTGAAATGTTCGTTTGTGGACGAACTGAAGATAGACCAGAGTATTTCTCATAACGGTGTTTGCCTCACCGTGGTCAGCCTGCAAGACGGCACCTATACCGTTACGGCCATGAAGGAGACCATCGAACGCTCCAACATCGGGCTGCTGAAGCCGGGAGACAAGGTGAACGTGGAACGCAGCATGATGATGAACGGACGGCTGGACGGACATATCGTGCAGGGACATGTGGACCAGACTGCCGAATGCATAGCCATAGACGATGCCGAAGGAAGCTGGTACTTCACCTTCAAATATAAGTTTGACAAGGAGATGGCTAAGCGTGGCTACATCACGGTGGATAAAGGGTCGGTCACTGTAAACGGAGTGAGCCTCACGGTGTGCAACCCCACGGACGATACCTTCCAGGTGGCTATCATACCCTATACGTATGAGCATACCAATTTCCATACGTTCCGTGTGGGCAGTATCGTCAACATAGAGTTCGACATCATCGGCAAGTACCTGAGCCGCATGATGCAATTCTCATAAATCTTTCAGCAAAATCTTGCCCGTGCTTTGGTAATATTCTTTCCGAGCATTGGCCAGTGTGTTCCACGGCCCACTGTATCGTTTGCGGTCAATCTTGAATGCTTCTGTGCCTGCTGTGTCCAGCCGGTTCAGAAGCATTGCCACATTCATGCGGTTGATATCTACCGAAGGAAGATAGGCAGTGCACTGGCTTTCGTCGTCTATGGCCGTTTCATACACCATGTGCATGTCCTGCAATTCGTACAGGATGTTTTTGGTCAGCCGGATGGGAATCTTGTGTTCTTCGCTCAAAGCTTCGGCCGTGTAGGGTTTCTCTTCCGTCTCAAACCGTTTGCAGATGAGCGACATGATGAGGATGCACAGAAAGTCATGATAACGGCGGCTGATGTGGGCGGTCTCTTTGCTGAAACTGTAGTTGCGCAGGTTTTGAGATACATAACACAACTGAGCGCCATAGAGGCAGATGCCCCATGAAATCTGTGTCCAAAGCAAGAACATGGGGATGGCAGCGAAACTACCGTAGATGGCATTGTATCTGGATACCCATATCTGGCTTCCGATGTAGAGGTACTGGAAAGCCTGGAATGCCACGCCCGATATGATGCCCGGTATGATGGCATGCCTAAACTGCACCCGGGTGTTTGGCATGAAGATGAACAATCCCGTAAACATGGCGGCGGTCAGTATGAAAGGCACCAGCCGGACGAAGAACTTCATGAGCGGAGCCAGCAACACGTAGCCTTCCACATTCTTCACCATCGTGGACATGAAGATGGACAATCCGCTGGAGAGCACGATGAGCAGCGGAAGGAGGAGCAGGATAGAGAAATAATCCGTCATCTTCCGGTAGAGCGTGCGGGGCTTCTTCACCTGCCATATATAATTAAAGGTACTTTCTATATTATAGGTAAGGCTGAGGATGGTCCAAAACAACATGATAAGACCCACGCCGATGAATATTCCGCTTTTGGCATGTGCCAGGTAGGAGTCTATCAGGCCTAAGACGGTTTCGGCAGCCATGTTCTGTCCTTCCAGTCCGCTGCGGAACTGTGTCTCCAGCAGGTTGGAGAAGCCGAAGCCGCGGGCTATGGCAAACAGGATGGCCAATATGGGTGTGCTATATGTCAGAGCGGATGCCCTGTTCAGGATACTTCCTTGCGTGAACTCTCGTATAGACAGGGTGGCTATCTTGATGGCGTTATACAACTTTCCTCTGGACTTGCTTACCTCGTCCTCCGTCACCCGCCATATATCATCGTTGATGAATGATTGCAGGCCTTTCAGTCGTTCTTTGTTCATGGCGCTTATTTTCAGTTTGGACAAATGGAAAAAAGCAGTCGGCCTGTAAGCCGGGTTCTGTTCCTTGCCTTTCGGCACGGTGCCTGCCATTTATCTATGCCCGACGTCACCGCCGGGCTTTAGCGGTCCACCCTCCGACGTGGGGCGAGCAACCCTCATAATGTCGGTTTACATGACCTTACAACTCCTAAGACGCACAGCCCGTCATGTCACCATGCGGCTGGTGGGCTCTTACCCCGCCTTCTCACCCTTGCCCCGTATCTCCTTCGTGGTGAAGAAGATAGCGTGGCGGTTGTTTTCTTCTGCGTTACTCCATCCTCGCGGGTGGCTTTCTGTTAGGAAGTAGGATGCTCTGTGTTGCCCGGACTTTCCTCTTCCGCCTTGCGGCGTCAGCGGCAGACCGGCCGGCTGCTTTGAGTAGGCAAAGATAGTGTTTTTGTCTCAATAAAGGAGTATCATGGGACAAAAATGTGAAAACAGGGAAGCAAAAACTTACGCGGAAGAATGTGACTGCGGGCTGCGAATGACAAAGATTCATGTTCGTTTTCAGGCAGTTTGTCACCGACTGATAATGAATGCAAATTTGGCAGAACGGGCGGTTAAGCCCTGTTAAGTGCCTGCCTGTCACTGTTAAAAGAGAGAAAATTTATATGACAATCGCTACACTCGTACGAATTTTGTTCTTACATTAGCACTTGAAATGTTAAACGAAACAAGAAATTAACAATTAAATAGATATTAAGTTATGAAACAAACAACTAAAATGGTACTTGGTGCGGCAGCTATCGTGGCAGTCAGTGCCGGTGTGGCAGGAGTAACGACTTATTCCATGTTGAAGCCCGAACAAAACAAAAGCATGGCATTCAACGATGTGTTTGTGCAAAATCCGAATACAAGAATGGCAGCGCTCGATGCCGCCAACATGCAACCGGTGGACCTGACGCAGGCTGCCGAGAACTCTGTGCACGCAGTGGTTCATATAAAATCGACACAGGAATCGAAGACGCAGACGGTTACGGTGCGCGATCCGTTCTATGATTTCTTCGGCGACATCTTTGGCGATGGTCGCGGCGGCGGACAGCAACGACAGGTGCAGACACCGGAAAGAGTGGGATTCGGTTCGGGCGTCATCATCTCGAAGGATGGTTATATTGTGACCAACAATCACGTGATAGACAATGCCGACGTAATCAGTGTGAAGCTGAACGACGGCCGCGAGTTTCAGGGACGTGTGATAGGTACAGACCCCAGCACAGACCTGGCATTGGTCAAGATAGAATCGGATGACCTGCCTACCATCCCGGTGGGTGATTCGGAATCGCTGAAAGTAGGAGAGTGGGTGTTGGCAGTAGGAAACCCGTTCAACATGACCTCTACGGTTACGGCGGGTATCGTCAGTGCCAAAGCCCGTACGCTGGGTGTGTATAATCAAGGTGTAGAGTCATTCATCCAGACAGATGCCGCTATCAATCAGGGCAACAGTGGTGGAGCATTGGTCAATGCCAGAGGCGAACTGGTGGGTATCAACTCCGTGCTCTATTCACCTACGGGAGCTTATTCCGGCTATGGCTTTGCCATCCCCACCAGCATTATGAAGAAAGTAGTGTCCGACTTGAAGGAATACGGAACCGTACAGCGTGCTATCTTGGGTATAAGAGGTGCGGCAGTGAACGATGAGCAGCAACAGATGCCCGAAGAGACAAAAAAGAAGATCAAAGAATTAGGAGCTACGGAAGGCGTGTTGGTAGCCGAAGTCATTGACGGTGGTTCTGCTTCGGGCTTGCTGAAGGTGGATGATGTCATTATAGGCATAGACGGCAAGCGCATAAAGAACTTTGCCGAGTTGCAGGAAGAACTGGCCAAACATCGTCCCGGCGACAAAGTGACCGTCAAAGTGCTTCGTGAAAAGAAAGAAAAGGATGTGGAAATGACGCTGAAGAATGAGCAGGGCACTACCAAGGTGGTAAAGAATGCCGGCATGGAAATCTTGGGCGCTGCCTTCCGCGAAGTTCCGCAAGAACTGAAACGCCAACTGAACTTAGGCTACGGTGTGGAAGTGACAGGTGTATCCGACGGAAAGATGCAGGAAGCAGGCATCCGCAAAGGCTTTATCATCTTGAAGGCCAACGGACAAACCATCAAGTCGGTGAGCGATTTGGAAACTGTGATGAAAGCAGCTTCCCGTTCTACAGACCAGGTATTGTTTATCAGCGGTATATTCCCCTCCGGTAAGCGAGCCAATTATGCCGTAGATTTGACACAGGAATAAAAGGATAAATTAAGGTAGAAAGTTTCAATAGGCGAGGTTTGAGGGATGCGCGGCATGTAAAATATGTCCGTGCATCCTGTCTTTTTAGGGGTATCTATCGACTTTTTTGATTTATTGGCAAATAAATATTCAACAAAAGCGGGAGATATTCATTTTATTGTTGTAAATTTGCAACCCAAATTTGTTTTATAAGAGAATGAGACAATTAAAGATTACCAAAAGTATCACTAACCGAGAGAGTGCATCTTTAGACAAGTATCTGCAGGAAATAGGCCGCGAAGACTTGATTACTGTGGAAGAAGAGGTTGAACTCGCTCAGCGCATCCGTAAAGGCGACCGGGTAGCC
>JAUNIV010000190.1 GCA_030523385.1 Bacteroidales bacterium
GACCGATGAGCTTGAACGAGATTATCGCATGACACAGTTTATTTTACGCACCCCAGGAGAATGAAAGTGAAAGCCACCTGCACTTATGCCCAAAAGTTCTTTGAGCGGAATCCCCAATATCGGGATTTGCAGGTGGCTTCCCTTTCGGCTTAGTCACATTGTTTGTGGGTCATGATGTCCAGCACCAACCGGTCTGTTTCGTTCATGCCTTGTGTGCCTATGCGGGTCAGGTTGCGTATGCTCCGGTCCACATCATCGTCGATGATGCCTTCCACTGAAGATACGCACTTGTGCTCCATAGCCAGGATGGCCGACAGTACGGCTGTAGATACTCCGCTGGTGACCTTCAGCGCACAGCTCGGTTTGGCTCCGTCGCATATCATGCCGGTGAGGTTGGCAATCATGTTCTTTACGGCGTATGTGATTTGTCCGTAATCGCCTCCCATCAGGTAGGTGATGCCGCAACTGGAACCGGTGGCGGCCACTACGCATCCGCACAAGGCCGACAGGCGTCCCAAACTCTGCTTGATGTAAATCACCGTCAGATGGCTTAGGGTCAGTGCGCGTATCAGTTCTTCTTCCGTCTTGTGATTCTCTTCGGCATAGACCACCACGGGAAGCGTGGCCGTGATGCCTTGATTGCCGCTGCCTGAGTTGCTCATGACGGGAATCATGGCTCCTGCCATACGGGCATCGCAGGCTGCCGAAGTGTAAGACAGGATGTGGGTGAACGTATTGCTTCCCATCAGTTCCTCTTCGCTTTTGCTGGAGCGAAGCAGTTTGCCCAACTGGTGTCCGTAATTCCCCTCAAAGGAACGTTCGGCTGCATTCTTGTTCAGTCGCCGGGTCTCCAATATGAAACGAATCTCTTCCAATGGGGCAGTAGTGGCAAACTCATACACCTTATGCAAAGACAACTCCGGTCCGTCAGTCTCTTCGGCTGCATCCGAAGAGGTCTGCTTGTCCAGCAACACTTCATCGTTTTTAGCTACATATATAAAGGTAGTGTGTCCGCCGGCAATGATGGCCGTAGCCTTTTCATTGCCTGCTTCGCAGCACACCTCTATGTAGAGTTTTTCGCTGATTCCTTCTTTCAGCCCGATGCAGATGGTTTGGGCATCTATCATCTTCTTTCCCTCTTCCACTGCTTCGGGAGTGATGTCTTTCAGCACCTCCAACTGATATTCCGATTTGCCGGTCAGCGCCCCCAACGCAATGGCTATGGGAAGCCCGATCATTCCTGTGCCGGGGATTCCCACGCCCATGGCATTCTTCAGTATGTTGGCACTGAGCAGGGCGTGTATCTTTTCCGGTCTTCTACCTAAGGTTTCGGTTGCTTTGGCCACACAAAGGGCTACAGCTATGGGTTCCGTGCATCCGATGGCAGGAACCACCTCGCGATTGATGAGGGCAATGATTTGCTCTCTTTCCGGTTTGGCAATCATGGCATTTTTCCTCCTGGTTCTTTATTTCTTGTAGTTCCGTAATCCGGTTTGCAGGAAGTCCACGTACTTATCTACATCCTCGTCATAAGAGTAAGACTTGTTCAGTGGCTTTCCTTCGTTGTCTATCAATACATAGAACGGCTGTGCGTTGGCACCGAACTTAGAGCGTTGCAGGTAGCTCCATTTGTCGCCTATGCTGCGCAGGGTGCGTTCTTTTCCGTTCTCCGTCACTTTGATGTGTTCGGGCAGCGGGGTCTTGTCGTCAACGAACAGGGTAATCAGCACGTAGTCTTCCGTCATCAGCTTTCTCACCTTCGGGTCGGTCCATACGGCAGCCTCCATCTTACGGCAGTTCACGCATCCATAACCCGTGAAGTCCAGCATCACCGGCTTGCCTGTGCGTTTGGCATAATCCATACCGGCATCGTAATCATCGAATTGGGCATGCACTTCGTTGGAATACAGATTGAAGTCCTGCGTGTTCATGGGCGGAGCGAAAGCACTGACAGCCTTGAGCGGAGCACCCCACAAGCCCGGAATCATATATACGGCAAATGCCAACGAGATAAGTGCCATGAAGAAGCGCGGGACGCTTACCGTAGTGTCATCATCATCGTGCGGGAACTTGATTTTGCCCAACAGGTACAAGCCCAACAGACCGAAGATGACAATCCACAAGGCTAAGAAGGTTTCGCGGTCCAGAATGCCCCATCCGTAAGCTAAGTCGGCAACCGACAGGAACTTCAATGCGAACGCCAGTTCCAGGAAACCCAAAACGACTTTGATGACATTCATCCATCCGCCCGACTTAGGCATGGACTTCAGCCAAGAGGGGAACATGGCAAACAGGGTGAACGGCAACGCCAGTGCAATGGCAAAGCCCAACATGCCGATAGCAGGAGCTACCACACTGCCCGTAGTGGAAACTTCCACCAGCAGGAATCCGATGATGGGACCTGTGCAAGAGAATGAAACCAATGAAAGTGTGAAGGCCATCAGGAAGATGCTCAGCAATCCGCTGGTCTGTTCTGCCTTGCTATCTACGGCATTGCTCCATTTGGAAGGAAGCGTCAGTTCGAACGCGCCGAAGAAAGAAGCGGCGAATACGATAAGCATCAGGCAGAAGAAGATATTGAAGATAGCGTTGGTAGAGAGTGCATTGAGGGCACTGGCTCCGAATATCAGCGTGATGGCAAGTCCCAACAGCACGTAAATCACCACGATGGAAGCACCGTAAGTCCAGGCATCGCGTATTCCTTTCTTCTTGTCCTTAGAGCGTTTCAGGAAGAAGCTCACGGTCATCGGGATGATGGGCCATACGCAAGGAGTGAACAAGGCCAGCAGTCCGCCGATGAATCCGGTGAGGAATATGTATATCCACGAACGGTCTGTCTGCGAAGTTGTTTCTCCGAAAGCATTCAGTTCTTGTATAACCGGAGTCCAGTAGTCTTGTACGGAAGGGGTATCCTGATTCAGCTCTGCAATGGGTGTGCTGTCTGCGGATGTTTCGGTGGTAGCCTCTTCCTTCTTGTCAGCAGGTTCTGTTTGAGCCGGTGCGGCATTGGATGCTCCTTTGCCCGAGAATGAGAAAGGCACTTCGGTGGGCGGCAGACAATTCTCGTCGTTGCATGCTCCATACTCCATGTAGCCTTCTATCCGGTAGGTGGCACCGGTTATCTTCAACTTCTGTACAAACTTAGCAGTATTCTCGAAGTAACGTAACTTCATTTCGAATACCTTGTCGAAGTTCTCAATTTCATTGCCTTGCGGCATCAACTTGCCATCCAGTTCGGCACCCTCTATCTTTTCTACATTGAACGTGGCAGAGATAGGACCGCCCGACGGGAGGTCGGTGGAATAGACATGCCATCCGGCATCAATGCTACCGGTGAATACGATTTGTGCTTCCGTGTCCGAGATGGTTTTCAGTTCTGTCTTGAACTGAACCGGGTCCTGAATTTGGGCAATGGCCGGAAGCAATGCCAAGACCGCCAGCAGGCAACTCAAAAAAAACTTCTTTTTCATGGATATGTGTTTAAATAATTGTTTCGTATTGCAAAGAAACGGATAATATTTGGGAAACGCACATCCGAACCTGTGTAAATATCGGCAATTTCCGTTTTTGGAAAAGAAAAAAGGCGTGATTTCCTGTTTATTGCTGTTTTTGTAACTCCATCACTTTGTTGCGATATTGCGAGGGAGTCATTCCTACTTTTGTCTGAAACAGGTTGTAGAATGTGGAAATGGAGTTGAACCCTAAGTCGGCTGAGAGTGCTTTCAGCGGTGTATGGTTTTCGGGGTCGGACAGGAGACGGATGGCTTCGTCTATGCGGAAGCGATTCACGTAGTGGGTGAACGATAGTTTGGCTTGCTCGTTGATGATACGCGACAGGTAGGTACGGTTGGTGCCCAACAGTTCCGCCACTTTGTCTTTGCTGATGGAGTTGTCCTTGTAAATCTTTTCTTCGCTCATGATGCGTTCCAGTGTACGGAAAAGCTCCATACTCTTTTCGTCAGTCAATGAGGAGGCGGCATATTTCTCCGGAGCGACGGGAGAGGAAGCATCCTTTTCCTCCAGTTCCTTGATGCGGCGGTTCAGTTCCGTTTCCCGCTTGATGGCTTCCTGGTTTTGCTTGACGATGCTTAGGTAAAGCTTGTTCTTGCGGACATACAAATAATAGAGCAGACCTAACACTACGACAATGATAATGAGTATGAACGTCTGTTGCTGGATGCGCTGTTCCTTTTCCATGACGTCCAGCTTGCCCTGCTTTATCAGGTTCTCCTGCCTTTCGGAATCATACTTGAAGCGCATTTCGCTCAAATCCCTTTCCTTGTCTTTATTGAAAAGGCTGTCGTTTTCCAGGCTGAACACCTTATAATAATTCAAAGCTTCGTGGTACTGGTGCAACTGTTCGTAGCAAGCAGACAGGTTTTCGTAGAGTTCGTTCCGGTGTATGGCATTGGCCCGTGCGTATGAGATGGCTATCCCCTGCTTCAACATCAGGATGGCTTCTTCGTATTTCTTCTGTTTGATCAGCACCCGTGCATATCCCAAATGGGCATAGACAATGGAAGAGGTCTGCGCGGCCTGCTTGTCTTTCATGGCTTTCCTAAAGTATTCGGTCGATTGGGCATATTCGCCCATCTCATACAATATGTTGCCAAACAGATTATAGGTGTGTGCCTGGTCATAGAAATCATTTTCCATCATCAGCGCTTCGGCTTCGCGGATGTATTTCATGGCTTCCGCATTCTCTTTGGCTAAAAAATACATGTAAGCTGCCTGGATGGCGCCGGAGTAAATGACAAACGGGTCTTGCATGCTGTGTCCCAACTCGTAGCACTCCAGTGCATAACGGATGCCCGACGTGTCTTTCTTCAAATAATAAATATATGCCAGATTGCTGAGCAGTAATGCGTATGGTTGTTGCAGGTTGTTCTGTTGTGCCAGTTGGATGCCTTTATACATCCATCTCAAGGCCCGGTAGTAGTCTGTGTCTATATTGGCTGCATATACTCCCATGCTTCTATACACGGCACATAGGGCAGAGTCATTGTTCAGTTTGGTAGCCAGTTCCAATGCCTGATTCAAGTTCTTCTTAGCTATTTTCTCTCGTCCGCTCATCAGTTGCGCCTGCCCCTGATAGAGGCACGAATAAAGTTGCAGCAGCGGATTGTTGCGCTTGTCGGCCACGTTCCGCATGAATTCGGCGTATGTGACAGTCTTAGAGTAATCTCCTTTATTTAAATAGTATTGGCAGAGAAACTTCAGTGCATCCTCGTTATCCGGTTCTTTCTTCAGAGCTTCCAGATGTTTTTCGAGTATGGCGGGGCGCTTTTGTGCGAAGACACAAAAGGGAAGGAAAAAGAACCATAGCCATAACAAACACTTCAGTTTCATTTCATCTTTCAAGTAATAGACAACTGCAAATATACGAAAACCTTTAAATTTTTCGACTAAAAGCATTGCATAATTAAAATAAAGTCGTACCTTTGCACCGCTTTCAACGGAAAGCACTTCTTGAAAAGGAAGTCTGGAGAGGTGGCAGAGTGGTCGATTGCGGCGGTCTTGAAAACCGTTGAAGGTAAC
>JAUNIV010000191.1 GCA_030523385.1 Bacteroidales bacterium
CTTTTCCGTGAATAACAAATAAAAAAAGGATTTTTTCTGAATGTTTTTTTCAAGAAACACCCAAAAAGTAACATTCCGTTAGCTTTAGAACGGTATATTACGGTTCATCTGCTCGTAATTGTTATACTGTCCGCTGATGGCTGTTTCGCTGTCGGGGGCCAGTTCGATGGCTTTTTTCATATCCTCCACGGAGCCGTCTTTGTCGCCTTGCAGCAGTTTGACCCGTCCGCGTTCGTGATAAGCCTGTGCAAATTGAGGATTGATTTCGATGGCCTCGTCATAGACGGCCAATGCCTTGTCGAGCTCCTTGTTGGCCATGTATATTCCGCCCAACAACAGGTAAGCCTTTTCTTGGAAAGGATTGAGAGACAACACTTGGTTCAGGCATTCTTTGGCTTCCTCTTCCTGTCCCGTGGCTGCCAGAATCTCGCTTTTCAGCATCAGAGCCTGTTCGTCCTCCGGATTCATGCTGAGTAGTTTCTGCACATCTTCGGCGGCATCCTTGGCTTGCTTCATGCTCCATAACACTTCGGCACGCAGTTGGTAGGCTTCCGCATAATCCTCGCGTGCGGCAATGGCTTGGGTGAGCATGGCTATGGCGTTTATCTCATTCTTTTGTCCGATGGCTGCCTTGGCACTCAGGTATAGAGCCAGCGGATGTTTGTTGTCCAGTTCCAATGCTTTGCGGCATGCCTTGTCCATCTCTTCATAATCCTCCAGCATGTAGCAGATGCCTGCCAATGAAAGGAAGGTTTCTATGCGGCTTGGGTCTTGTTCTGCCATCCGTCCCAGGGTGGAGCGTGCTTCGTCCAGTTGTCCGGCCTGTGTGTAGGCGGTGACGAGCAGTCCCATTGTTTCAAGCTCTTCTTCTATGGCCACGGCTTCTTCAAAGCACTTGATGGCATACGGCAGCTTGCCTATGCGCTGGGCGCGGATGCCGTCATACTTCAATATTTCGAATTTCTTTTTGTCTTCTTTCTGTTTCTCATTATCGGGCGTGTCTTGTCCGCCGAATAAAGATTTGAATAATCCCATAATTATGTGTTTTTTGTCGATAGTAATGATGAAAGGCAAAGGTAATGTTTTTTTTGTAATCCTGTTATTTTTCCTTGCGATATTTGCGGATAAAGATTTGACGCCTTAAAAAAAGTTTTTGCTCCTTTAAAAAATCAGGTTTGATACTGTGAAAAATCAGTTTTATTGCTGTTTTTTTCCCTGTTTTATCTACCTTTGCGGAGTATTCTCAGAATCTTGCCGGGCGCATCAAAGCGCGCGGAATGAGAAAGGAGGAATGAGCAATGATAAAAATAGACGAACATACGGGACTGGTGCTCGAAGGTGGAGGCATGCGTGGTGTGTTTACCTGCGGCGTGCTCGATTATATGATGGATCGTTCCATTTGGTTTCCTTACGCCATCGGAGTTTCGGCCGGTGCATGCAACGGGCTTTCTTATATGTCGCGTCAGCGGGGACGTGCGAAGTTCAGTAACATCGACCTGTTGGAGAAGTATCACTATATCGGTATCAAGTATCTGTGGACCAAACACAGCATTTTGGACCAGGAATTGCTTTACGAACATTTCCCCAATGAAATCCTGCCTTACAATTATGCAGCCTATAAAGCCAATCCGGCCCGCTTCGAGATGGTGACTACCAACTGCCGCACCGGTCGTGCCTGCTATCTGGAAGAGAAGAATGACCCCGAACGCATCGTTGCCATTGCAAAGGCATCCAGCAGTCTGCCATACGTCTGCCCCGTGGCATACGTGGACGGTGAGCCTATGCTCGACGGAGGTATCGTAGACTCCATTCCCGTGATGCGTGCCATCAATCAGGGTTATACCAAGAACGTGGTGGTGCTCACCCGCAACCGGGGCTATCGCAAGCGGAGCAGGGACATTCGCATACCGCGCATCATTTATAAAAAATATCCCCGCCTGCGTGTGGCTTTGAGTAACCGCATCCGGGTCTATAACGAACAGTTGGACTTGGTGGAGCGTATGGAAGACGAAGGGCGCATCGTGGTGATTCGTCCGATCCGGCCGATGGAAGTGGACCGTATTGAGACAGATACCCGCAAGCTCACCGCCCTTTACGAGGAGGGATATGAGTGTGCACGCCATATATTCGAGGACTCGGAACGGCTGGAAGGTGCCTTTTTCTAAGCACCTATTTAAAATAAAATAGAAAATAACTGCCCAATGATGCGTTAATGACTAAAAAAGTTGTTATTTTTGTTGGCATATTTAAGAAACCTATTAAAAATTCTAAATTATCATACTAACATGTTGACCCAAATCATTAACGCACGAATACTCACCCCGCAGGGATGGTTGAAGGACGGGTCTGTCCTGATGCGCGACAATAAGATTCTAGAAGTGACGAATTGCGATCTGGCTGTGATAGGAGCCGAGTTGATAGACGCCAAAGGCATGTACGTGGTGCCCGGAGGCGTGGAAATACACTGCCACGGAGGTGGTGGCGGTGACTTTATGGAAGGCACTGAAGAGGCTTTCCGCACGGCCATCAATGCACACATGAAGCATGGCACTACCAGTATCTTCCCTACGCTTTCTTCCTCTACCGTGCCGATGATAGAGGCTGCTGCCGCCACCTGCACCAAGCTGATGGCCGAGCCGGACAGCCCCGTGTTGGGACTTCACCTGGAAGGTCATTACCTGAACATGAAGATGGCAGGCGGGCAGATGCCCGAAAACATCAAAGACCCCGACCCGAATGAATACATCCCCATTGTGGAGAAGTGGGATTGCATCAAGCGTTGGGATGCAGCTCCCGAGTTGCCGGGCGCCATGCAGTTTGGAAAATACATCACGGGAAAAGGCATTGTGGCTTCAGTGGCTCATACGCAGGCCGAGTATGAAGATATCCGTTCGGCATGGGAGTCGGGCTATACGCTTGCCACACACTTCTACAATGCCATGCCGGGATTCCACAAGCGTCGTGAATACAAATACGAAGGTACGGTGGAAAGTATTTACCTGATAGATGACATGGACGTGGAAGTGGTAGCCGACGGTATTCATGTGCCGCCCACCATCCTGCGACTGATTTATAAGATAAAGGGAGTGGAGCATGCTTGCGTCATTACCGATGCTTTGGCATGTGCAGCCAGTGACAGCACAGTGGCATTCGACCCGCGCGTGATTATAGAAGACGGTGTATGTAAGTTGGCCGACCGCTCTGCATTGGCAGGCAGTGTGGCTACGATGGACCGCCTGATCCGCACTTTGGTTCAGAAGGCTGAAATACCTTTGGAAGATGCTGTCCGGATGGCTTCCGAAACGCCTTCGCGAATTATGGGAGTGTATGACCGCAAGGGTTCGCTCCAGAAAGGCAAGGATGCCGATTTGATGGTTTTGGATCAAGACTTGAATATCCGTGCCGTATGGGCGATGGGTAAACTGGTGGAAGGGACTTATACCTTGTAATAGACAGGGTTGATTGATTTTTTGGAGAAGCTATACTGCAAGTACCATCGCAGTATAGCTTTTCTTATTTTTTATTATAATGTTCTTCTTTATAATTCCTCACACTCCTTCAGCCAAAGCGCTGCGCTTGCATCGCTCGGCATACGCCAGTCGCCTCGCGGACTCAATGACACGGAGCCAACTTTCGGTCCGTCGGGCAAGCAAGAGCGCTTGAACTGCTGTTGGAAGAAGCGACGACAGAAAGTGGTGAGCCATTTCTTGATGGTCTCTTCGTCATAGACTCCCCGGAAGGCTATGCTTGCCAGGAAAAAGATTTTGGCCGGACGGAAGCCGAAACGCAGGAACTGGTATAAGAAGAAATCGTGTAGCTCGTAGGGACCTACAAGGTCTTCCGTCTTTTGCTTGATGTTTCCTTGTTCGTCGGCAGGAATCAGTTCGGGGCTGATGGGGGTATCTACGATATCGAGCAGCGTGATGCGCGATTCGTTGTCTATGTTGTTCTGTGCCACCCAGCTTACCAAATACTTTACCAAGGTCTTGGGCACACTGCCGTTTACGCCGTACATAGACATGTGGTCGCCGTTGTAAGTGGCCCAGCCCAAAGCCAGTTCCGAGAGGTCGCCCGTGCCTATCACCAGTCCGCCCAACTTGTTGGCCACATCCATCAGAATCTGGGTGCGCTCGCGTGCCTGACTGTTTTCGTAGGTCACGTCGTGCGAAGTCATGTCGTGGTCAATGTCCTTGAAGTGCTGTATGCAAGCATCCTTTATACTGATTTCCCGAATGCTTACGCCCAACGAGGACATGAGATGCAAGGCGTTGTTGTAAGTACGGTCGGTGGTGCCGAAGCCCGGCATAGTGATGCCGATGATGCCTTTGCGTGACAATCCTAACTTGTCGAAGGTCTTGACGCATACCAACAGGGCCAGCGTAGAATCCAATCCTCCCGATATGCCTACTACCACAGTCTTGCAGTTGGTGTGTACCAGTCGTTTGGCAAGTCCAGCCACTTGGATGGCAAAGATTTCCTCGCAGCGTTCGTCCAGTTCCTTGCCTTGCGGCACGAACGGGTGTGCTTCTACGGGGCGGGTCAGGCTGAGCTCGCGGGCATTGACGAACTCCGTGCTTATGTGGATGGCCGGTTGTCCCGGGCAGTTGCCTATGTTTGTGGCAAAAGTGGTGTTGGTCAGTCGTTCGCCGCGCAGTCGTTCCACATCTATTTCGCTGATGATAAGTTGTTCCTTCAGAGAAAAACGCTCGGAAGCGGCAAGCAGTGTCCCGTTCTCATAAATCAGCCCGTTGCCAGCAAAGACCACGTCGGTGCTTGATTCTCCGAAGCCGCACGAACTGAACACATAACCGGCCAGACACCGGGCCGACTGCTGGCTGAGGAGCGAGCGTACATAGTGATGCTTGCCGATGCCTTCGTTGTCGGCCGACATGTTGAAGATGATTTCGGCTCCTTTCAGAGCCAAGGCAGAGCTGGGCGGGATGGGTGCCCACACGTCCTCGCATATCTCGATGCCGAAACAGGTTTCGGGCGTATCGAAAAGCAGGTTGGCACTCACCTGCACATTCTGTCCGCACAGGCGCATGGAGGTATCGGGATGATTTAGCGCGGAAGTGAACCAACGCTTTTCGTAAAATTCCTTATAATTAGGCAAATATGTTTTTGGTACAACGCCCAGAATCTTTCCTCTTTGGAAAACCACGGCGCAATTAAGCAGCGTGGAGTTCATGACTACCGGCATGCCTACAATGGAGATGATATCCATCTGGCGGGTATTGTTCATAATCCTCATAAAAGCCATTTCCGCTTCTTCCAGGAGCAAAGACTGCCCGAAGAGGTCGGCACACGTATATCCGGTAATGCTGAGTTCGGGGAAAACAATGATTTGCACCCCTTTGCCATCGGCTATGACGATTTGGGTTTCTATTTGCTGTGCGTTAAACTTGCAGTCGGCCACTTTCACTGCGGGAATGGCAGCCGCTACTCTGACAAAACCATATTTCATATTATACCTTCCATTTAAAATCCAAACAAAGTTGGATAATTCATTAATAATGCGAATCAGGAG
>JAUNIV010000192.1 GCA_030523385.1 Bacteroidales bacterium
ACAATACACAGGGAACTCCATTGTTCTTGCGCAACTCGCGGGTTGCTTTCTTTCCCAGGTCCGTTCTTGCGGTACCTTTGATTTCAATTGATTTCATTGTTCTTTAATTTTTTTGTGTTACTCTAAATTAAGTTGTCTCTTGTTGCTTAATTCGCCATCACACGATGTGGTATATCACACGATGAACCCAAAAAAGCGGTGCAAAAGTACTGCTTTTTTTTGATTTGACAAATAGAAACAATTAAAAATCAATGTCTATTTTGATTTCATCCGAACTTGAAGCGCTTTTTTGCGGTTCTGCATCGGGCGTTTCTTCGGTTTCCTGACGGTGTGATTCTATGGGGCCTTGCTCGTCGATGATGAACTGGATGGACTGTTGCAGCCCGCTCATGAATTTTTCGAAGTCTTCTTTATAAAGGAATATCTTATGCTTTTCGAAGCTCACTTGTGAATCTTCTCCTTCGCCCGATACTATTTTCTTGCTTTCGGTAATGGCAAGAAACATCTCATCCTTTCTGTTTTTCTTTACGTCTAAATAATAGATACGTTTGCCGGCTTTGATAGTCTTGGAGAAAACTATTTCTTTGTCGGCTTCCACTACACTTTTCTTTTTATAATCTTCCATCATATCCTTATATCTTTTATTTTTGATAAATCGGCTTCAAAATTGGACATTTTTTTTTAATGAGCCAAGAATTTTGCTGATAAACTTCGCTGAGAAAGGATTTTCAGAGATTTCATGCGAATTTTACATTAAAAAATGTAATTATGTTGTGTGGAATCAACTAAAATTCCTAATTTTGCAACTCCTTAATAATTTTAAAGTGAATTATGATAAATAGAGTTCTTATTCGTCTTAAAATAGTTCAGATAATCTATGCGTATTATCAGAACGGAGGCAAAAATCTGGATACGGCAGAAAAAGAGTTGTTTTTCAGTCTTTCCAAAGCGTATGATTTGTACAATTATCTATTGCTTCTGATGGTGGAAGTGACTAAACAGGCAAACAAACGACTGAATGCAGCCAAAAACAAACTGATTCCTTCCAAAGAAGAATTGTTCCCTAACACCAAATTCGTGGAAAACCGTTTCGTGGCCCAGCTCGAAGTGAACAGGCAGTTGTTGGAGTTCGCAAGCAATCAAAAGAAAACATGGGAAAATGAAACCGACTTCGTGAAGAGCCTTTGCGATAAAATAATGGATAGCGATATATATAAGGAATATATGGCAAGCGAAACTTCTACGTATGACGAAGACCGCGAATTGTGGCGCAAGCTGTATAAGACGATCATATTCAATAACGCCGAGTTGGATCAGGTACTGGAAGACCAGAGCCTGTATTGGAACGATGATAAGGAGATTGTGGATACTTTCGTGCTGAAGACCATCAAGCGTTTTGACCCGAAGAACGGGGCCAAACAAGAACTGCTTCCCGAATTTAAGGATGATGAAGACCAGGATTTTGCACGCCGTCTTTTCCGTCGTGCCATCTTGAATGCAGATTACTATCGCCACCTCATCAGCGAACACACGAAGAATTGGGATTTGGATCGTATCGCATTCATGGATGTAATCATCATGCAGATTGCACTGGCCGAAATCCTCAGTTTCCCCAACATTCCGTTGAGTGTTTCGCTGAACGAATATGTGGAGATAGCCAAACTGTATAGTACCCCGAAGAGCGGCGGATTTATCAACGGAACGCTCGACGGCATTATCAAGACATTGAAAAAAGACAATAAACTGACCAAGGCGTAAGTTTGTTATAAAAGGAAACAACCGTATTATAAACTAAAAAATATAAAGTATGAATTTGTTATTTGTATTTCTGCAGGCAGCGGGAGGAGGAGATTATTCTTTCCTGATTATGATGGTGGCCATCTTTGCCATTATGTATTTCTTCATGATTCGTCCTCAAAACAAGAAACAGAAAGAAATAGCCAATTTCCGCAAGAATCTGGAAGTAGGACAGGAAGTGGTTACTGCCGGAGGTATCTACGGAAAGATTAAAGACATAGAAGACAATATCATCGTGCTGGAGATTGCATCGGGCGTAAAGATAAGAATCGACAGAAACTCGATTTTCGCCAATGTTGCAAACCAGCAGGCTAAGTAAAGGGCGAGTTGCATCATGTTCGCTGAAAAGAACATAGGTACTTATTTAAGAAAGGCTTTGGAAAGAATCAAGGGCTTTCTGCCGAGTCATAGCGGCAGGGAGTTCTTGATTTTTTTGTTCTTTGTCTTCGTGTCGTTCTGCTTCTGGCTGTTGCAGGTGCTGAACGATGATTATGAAACAGAGTTCTCCATGCCGTTGCGCTTGAAAAACGTGCCGAGCGATGTGGTGCTCACCTCCGACTTGCCCGACGAACTGAAAGTAGGCGTGAAAGACAGAGGGACAGTGTTGGTCAACTATATGTTGGGGCAGACTTTTTATCCGGTGACGCTTGACTTCAAGGACTACGAGAATATGGGAGACCATGTACGCATCCCTGTACTTTCGCTGATGAAGAAGATTTCGGGACAGATGAGCCAGTCTACCCGCCTCCTTACCATCCGCCCGGACACGCTGGAGTTCATCTATACCAAAGGAAAGGCAAAGAAAGTGCCGGTGAAGTTGCAGGGAAAGATAGAATTGGACCGTCAGTATTATGTGTCCGACATCATGTATGAGCCGGATTCGGTCATGGTGTATGCCCCGCAAGAAATCTTAGATACCATAACGGCTGCTTATACCGAAGCTATCTCCATGGAGAATGCTACGGACACCATCCGCAAGCGTGTGAACCTGTCTAAAGTGAAAGGTGCAAAGTTCGTCCCTTCTTATGATGATGTGAGCGTGTCGGTAGATATTTATGCCGAGAAGACGGTAGAGGTGCCGGTGAGAGGAGTCAACTTTCCGCCCGACAAGATGTTGCGTACTTTCCCATCTAAGGTGCAGGTCACTTTCCAGATAGGCTTGAGCCATTTCAAGTCGGTTACGGCCGATGATTTTTTCATCGGGGTGACATACGAGTCGCTGCTGAACAACAAGAGCGAGAAATGTCCTGTCAGCTTGAAATCCATTCCCCGCTATGCCAACAGGGTGCGTCTCAATCCGCAGGAGGTGGATTATATCATCGAACAACAACTGCCATCCAATGATTAAGATAGCAATTACCGGCGGCATAGGCAGCGGAAAATCATACGTATCACGCATGCTGGAGGAGATGGACATCCCCGTCTATAATGCAGACAATGAGGCAAAGCGTCTGACGGTTTCCGATGCTGGCATTCGCCACGAACTGACGGCTTTGTTGGGCGAGGAAGTTTATCAAGATGGAGAGTTGAATAAACCCTTGTTGGCTGCTTACCTCTTTTCAGACCCGGCTCATGCCGCGCAGGTCAATGCCATCATACATCCTCGTGTGCGGACAGACTTTTTGGCGTGGGCAGGCAATAGGGAGCATGACGAAATAGTCGGCATGGAATGTGCCATACTCTATGAGGCAGGCTTTGAAGACATGGTAGATGCCGTGGTGATGGTATATGCTCCCGAAGAATTGCGTGTGCGGCGTGCCATGCAGAGGGATGGTGCTACCGAAGCACAGGTCAGGGCGCGGATGGCTGCCCAGATGGATGATGAAGAGAAATGCCGAAGGGCAGACTTCGTGGTGGTGAATGACGGCGTGAAGCCATTGCAGCCCCAGTTGGCAAGCATTGTAAAAGAAATAAAATTCGTGGAATAAATTTGGGAGTTTCATTGTTGAATTGTACTTTTGTTCCCTCAAATCATAAATATAAAATAAACGTAATATGTTAAAGACCATTTTATCAATCGCGGGCAAACCGGGATTATATAAATTGATTTCTCAAGGAAAGAACATGCTGATTGTGGAAACAGTCGATGCAGCTAAGAAAAGAATTCCGGCGTATGCCCATGACAAGGTGATTTCGTTGGCAGATATTGCCATGTACACCGATGCGGAAGAAGTTCCTTTGGCGCAGGTGCTGGATGCAGTGAAGAAGAAAGAAAACGGAGCTGTGGCTTCATTTGATTATAAGAAAGCATCTGCCGAGCAGCTGCATGCCTATTTTGCCGAAGTGTTGCCCAATTATGACCGCGACCGCGTGCACAACGGCGACATCAAGAAATTGCTTTCCTGGTATAATATTTTGGTGAGCAATGGAATTACCGACTTCGTACCTGAGGTAGCAGAAGAAGTTGCCGAAACAGCCGAAGAACCAATCGCTTCTGAAGAAGCTCCTGCCAAGGAAGTTGAAGCCGAAGAACCGGCCAAGCAGCCTAAAAAGAAAGCTGTTAAGAAATAAAGAATGTATCAATCATAACAACGGCCTGCCCAATATCCATTGAGCCGGCCGTTTTGTTACTGATACATTCTTTTCTGTTTATAATAGCCTTTTAATTACTAGAATTTATAAGCTGCTTTACGTAATTCTTTTACTGATTTAAAAGGTTTATTAGGTTTTAGGTAACGTCCCATGAATTGATAAATGTCAAGACGAATTTTATTTGATTCGTAAGTATCCAATCTGTCAAAACTATGAGCACCGGGAGCCCGTTCAAATATTTTATATTCAAATTTTTTGCCTTCAGCTTTTAGGGCTCGTATCATTGATTCTACTTCTATTACATTTACATCGTCATCGCTGGTATTCGTATAAATAAGTAATGGGTCTTTTAATTTTTCTGCGTTCCACACCGGCGAACGTCGTTTGTATTCTGCAATATTATCTTTCGCAGTTTGTCCGATATGATTTTTGTCCGAGAAGATTTTGCGATAAGAATCACTGGCATATCCCATACGCATAATTACGTCTGAAACCGGAACACCTGCAAATCCACATTTATACTCTCCTGGATAGTTAAAGAGATTCATTAGGGTAATCATGCCACCATGACTCCATCCCATGATGCCAACTCGATTACTGTCTACAATATCAAAATTGTCTACCATGTAATTGCGGCTGATATATACATCCTCATTTTCTAATCCGCCATAGTCAATATTATTGTATGTACCTGAACCGTATCCGGTGCTCCCTCTATAATCTGCTGCTACCACAATATATTCTTGTGCTATCAATTCACGAATGATATGGGCGTAATAAGTGTCCATATCAGCATGTACACCGCTATGAGGAAATACGATCAATGGATATTTTTTGTTTTCATTTACGCTCTTGGGAATGAAAATATACGCTCTGAATTTAAGTTCATTACCGGCACTCATTGATGTTGGGTTAGATTCTTTCCAACGCGGAGGGCCACATAATATCACTTTATCTATATGAGCAATATCACCTACTTTTTCATACCATAAGACATCGTCTATTTTTTTCATCAATTGATCAAACTGATGAATTGATAACTGAGCGCATACTAAATTAGGCATAGACCACAGGCAGCATATTAATGCTATTACAAATACTATCTTGTTTTTCATACGAAAATTTTTATGCCGTTTTT